>JBBRCM010000121.1:0-12515 GCA_038204855.1 Chitinophagales bacterium | reverse complement strand
CCTTTTGTTGTTGAATAAGCAAACGCACTGTAATTGGAATCTGGGTTTTGAACAATTTTAAAAACACCGTGATAAGGATGAGAAACCCAGATGTTATTGTCTTTATCAAGCGTTACAAAACGTGATGACTCGCTAAATCCTGGTATTGATTTTGAAAAACTGAATTGCCCGTTCATAAAATTGAAAATAGATAAACCATTGTAACCGCCTGCCACCATTTGTTGCGTGGGATACGTGTTGGAAAGCGGAACAAAATTCCAAAACCCTTTATTATTAGAAATGGGGACAGCATTGTTATTATTTATTACAAATGCACCCTCATGATGGCCCAGCAGTAATTGGTTATTGATATTAGCCAGCCCCCAGGCTTGCCCCTTTGTATTATTTACAGGTGTAAAATCACCTTTACTAAAACTCATGTCGGGTACCGGTTGCATGGGCACGCTATACAAACCATTGGATGTTCCCAAATATAACCGGTTATCATGCATGATGGCTGTATACCCCGATCCATCCTGCAATAAAGGCTTAATCTGTTTGATGGAACTGTTGTAGGTAATCATATCAATACCATTATCCAGGCCCAGCCATAAATTATGCTGACTATCCGAAAAAATACTAAGTACATTATTATTTTGCAAGCCCTCTGTTCGTGAAAAGCTTTGAATGATATTTCCCTTGAAATCCGTTATATAAACGCCGTTGTTATTAGTTGCCAGGGCCATCCATGCTGCATTTACCGCTGTAACTGCGTAAATGCGATCACTTTTAAAAACAGGATTATTAATTGATTCCTGTACCGCTATTTTGTTATTTAAAAGGCTGTATAATCCATTTTTTAAAGTAGTGATGAGGGCGCTATCTGCACCTATAGATAGCATACCGGTAACGGCATCATTGGGCGGTAGTGTGTTTTGGCCGGTAACCGGTATCCAAAGGTCATTTTCGAATCTTAAAAGTCCGGTTTTAAAATCCTGCGCATATAATTTGTTATTACAAACAGCTAAAAACGCCCATTCAGCCGGAGCATTAAATACTACAGCCGCACGGTCAGTAAATTTAAATATTTTAGTTGGCGAACGGAAAAAAGTATTGCCATTAAATGAAATAATATCCCAAACATCCCCGAACGACCTGTCTTTTGCTGGCAGCTCGTTAATTAAGGAATGATATTGCAAACGGCCGTTGCTGCCAGGGGAAAAATATCCAATCTCATCCTGTCCGCCCACATATATGCGGCCTCCTGCGCTGATTTCGATTGAACGGACAATAGTTTTGTTGGGCAACGGATAATTATTCCAGTATTTACCATCAAAACTCAGCAACCCTTCGTTGTTAGCAAAATATACTATCCCATTTTTATCTTGTTTAATATCCCAGTTTTGTAGCCCTGCCTTGAAAACTGGTTTAGCATAATTTATAATATCTGGTAGGCCAATTGTATTTTGGCAAACGGCCTGCAAGGGCAGGCAAATTAAAAAAAGCAGTAGTTTCATTGTTATTGTTAATAATAAAGATGAAAATAAGACAAAATTTTAATGAAGTAGTAATGTAGTACCAATGTAGTACTAAAATCTGGTAGTCTATACTTGGTGATGTAGTAATGATGTGGCTGGATATTTTATGAATGAAGTGATGTGATCTATATTTACATTTCGAATTCTAACGGTTTTTTGACTCACTAAAACGAATGCTATATGAAATTAAAGATTACCATGCTGTGTATGAGTATTTTACTCAGCACATTTTTGCTTAATCATGCTTTTGGGCAAAACATTACCGCTACAGGTAACGTAAAAAACAAATCAACCGGCGACCCCGTAGTTGGAGCCACTGTAAATCTTCAGGGGTCAAACACAACCACAACTACCGATGCATCCGGAAATTTTACCATTTCTGTACCTACCGGAGGTAAGTTAACCATTACTTCTATAGGGTATTCGGCTGAAAGCATCAAGATCAACAAAGCAGGTGCCGTTTCCATTTTAATGGAACAAAAATCCAATAGCTTAGATGAAGTGGTTGTAATTGGATACGGCACCCAGAAAGTAACCAAGGTTTCGGGGGCAATTACTGCTGTAAATGCAGCATCCATTTCAAAACTAAAACCGGTAAGAACAGAAGATGCCTTACAGGGAGTTGCTGGGGTAAATGTTGTCCAAAGCGGCTCACCCGGAGCCACTCCTTTAATAATAATAAGAGGTATTGCTTCTTACAGCGGCAACGGGCCGTTGGTTGTTGTTGATGGTGTTCCCCAATCGCAGGCCGATTTAAATTCAATAAATCCCGGTGATATAGAAAGTATTTCTGTATTAAAAGACGCTTCAACAACCGCCATTTATGGTGTTAGTGGGGGCAATGGTGTTATACTAGTAACTACAAAAGCTGGTCGAAAAAATCAGAAGACGGAGTTTAATATCCTTAGTTCATATGGTATTCAGGAAGTTGCCAACACAGTGCCTGTTTTAAATGGTTCGGAATATGCAGCCATTGTAAATGAAGGCAGCACAGTTTCGGGTGGTAATATTGTTTTTCCCGATCTTTCTGTAATTGGCAAAGGAACCGATTGGCAAAAAGAGATTTTTAAACAAGCCCCTATACAATCTCATAATATTACTGCAAAAGGCGGTTCTGATAAAGTAACCTACTTTTTATCGGGTGCTTATTTAAGCCAGGGCGGCATAATTGGTGGTATCGATAAATCAAGGTTTAACCGTATTAATTTCAGCTCAAACGTTGCTTTTGATCTTACATCAAAACTTAAGTTCATCTTAAATGCCAATTATGTAAACCTGAGTTCTAAAGGTGTACAGGAAAATTCTTTTAACAGCATCGTCGGCAGTGCATTAAACTTCGACCCTACTGTACCGGTTTACAATACCGTACCCAACACGGTTGGTAAATATGGTTTCAGTAACCAGCTTTTGTCAGAAGTATTTAATCCATTAACCAAGCTGGATAATACTTACAATAAGAATGTTGGCAATAAAATTTATGGAAAATTTGAATTACAATACGAGGTTATTAAAAACCTTAAACTTACCACACGCTTTGGATACACCAAGTATGATGGTAATGCTAAAACCTTTAACCCGCTTGTATTTTACGGGTTAAATAATGTTGATAATTCAATGAACGGTGATGGTACCACGGTTACAGGAAGACACAACAGTGTTGCACAGGAAAAAGCAAACTACAATTCTTTTACCTACGAGTTGTTTGGTAACTATAATTTTAAAGTAAGGAAAAATCATTCTTTTGAAACCACCCTTGGTTTCTCGATGGCAAAAAATAGCGGTAATACTGCCGGCACCAGCAGACAGGACGTACCATTTAACAGTTGGGAATTTGCTGATAATACATCAGCAACTGGCACCAATTCTGCCGCTAATTTGAATGCAAGTACTGGTTATTATTATCAATACGAAAAAAGAAATGCTTCCTTGTTCGGCAGAATCAACTACGATTATAAAGAAAAATATCTGGCTTCTGTAACTGGACGCTATGATGGTTCTTCCGTGTTTGGTAAGAATAACAAATTCGGTGTTTTTCCTTCTGGTTCTTTGGGATGGGTTGTTAGTAAGGAGAATTTTTTCAAATCAAAATTCATCGACTTCCTTAAAATACGTGGCAGCTATGGAGCAATCGGAATCGATAATACCAAACCGGAGAACAGAACCATCCTTACAGATTATCTGGCTTCGCTGTACGGTTCAGGAAACAGCATAGGTTATACATATGGTAATAATTTTGTTTCCGGATCTACATTAGGATCTGTTGGTAATGACAAATTAGGCTGGGAGAGTCAACTACAGATGAATGCTGGCTTCGATATGAATTTTTATAAAAATAAATTTAATATTGCTGCAGATTACTACCAGAAGAATACAAAAGGATTAATTTACCAGCAAACAGCTTCAACTGTTATTTTGGGTGGATTGTCTGCCCCTTCTGCTAATATAGGTTCTACCAGAGCAAGCGGTGTTGATATAACATTAGGCTACAACAGTAAAATAGCAAAAGATTTGAAACTTTCTACTTCAGTAAGTTTCACAACAGTTAAAAGTTTAGTTACCGGTACCAACCTGGAGGGTACAGCAAGGATTGTCGGCGGAGGTTATTTTAACGGTCAATCTCAAACTGTTACTGTATTTGAAAAAGATAAAACACCTTTTTATTATTATGGTTACAAAACGGTTGGCTTATTTCAAACAGAGGCTGAAATTGCCGCCAGTCCTTTACAGGCAGGTGCACAACCCGGCGATATAAAATTTGCAGATCTGAACGGCGATGGTAAAATTGATTCCAAAGATCAAACCCAGATCGGAAATCCTTTTCCAAAATTTACAGTTGGATGGAACCTGGGACTGGAGTACAAAAACTTTGATCTGTCTGTTTTAACATACGCTTCATCAGGCAACGATGTTTACCGTGCTTTGGAAAGAAATGGTAACTATACCAATAAATTCAGAAGTGTGCTTGACAGGTGGACGGGACCCGGAACAACCAATGATGCACACAATCCAAGATATTCTTTTACTGATGCAAATAATAATTCCAGGGTATCTGACAGGTATGTAGAAGATGGCTCTTTTATAAAAGTGAGGAACATCGTATTGGGATATGATTTTCAGCTTAAGCCCATTAAAAAAGTGTTTAAAAGCGTAAGGCTATATGGCCAGGTAAAAAACGCCTTCACATTTACCAAATATACCGGTGCCGATCCTGAAGTAAATGCAGGCATATCTGATGTAGGTGTAGACCGTGGTGCATATCCACAGGCAAGAACATATTTTGTAGGACTGGATATTAAATTTTAATTCATTCAATAAATAATAATAAAAATGAAAAATTTTCAATTAAAGGTATTAGGAATACTGCTTGCAGGAACGCTGTTTATCTCCTGCAACAAATGGGTTGACTATAGCCCAAAAGACGATTTTAAAATAACTGACCTGGAATATTTTAAAACCGAATCAGATTACAGATCAGCAACTGTTGGTGCTTATGCATCTTTGCAATGGCTCAACCAGATTGTTCCAATAGGAGATATTATTAGTGATAATTCGGTAACAGGTGGCGAGAGTGCGTCAGATGTACTTTCGTTACAGCAGATTAATAATTTTACACACACCTCTGTTAACGGCACAACTGCCGACCTGTGGCAGAGTTGCTACGAAGGCATTAACCGTGCTAACTACATGCAGCAGTATAAAGATAAAAACCCGGCTGGCGAAACCATTACGTTTGTTGGTAAAGATGCTTTGTATGGCGAAGTATATTTTGTAAGAGCTTATTATTATTTCACCCTGGTGAAAATGTTTGGTGGTGTTCCATTATTTGCTGACAGACGATTAACGTTAGCCGACCAGGGCACTATTAAAAGAGCTACTGCGGCTGATGTATATAAGCAGATTGAAACAGACCTTACCAATGCTATCGCTGTTTTACCGGCAGTGCAAACCGAAAAGGGAAGAGCAACTAAATATGCTGCTCAGGCTTTATTGGGTAAAGTATTACTGTATCAAAATAAATTTGCACCGGCAGCAGCCATGCTGGATAACGTAATTAATTCAAATGCCTATTCTTTGGTTGCAGATTTTAATTCCATTTTTTTACCATCGGGCGAAAATGGCCCAGAGTCTGTTTTTGAAATACAATATTCAAATGGCTCGGCCACTTATGATTGGGGGCATGTTACACGTGGACAAGGAAATTATTCAGTACAGCAATGCGGCATACGTGGCCTTAACGGATCGGCAGCTATGCCTTATAACCCAGGCTGGACAACCAACCTGCCAACACAAAACCTGGCAGCAGCTTATGCCGCAGGCGATAAAAGAAAAGCAGTAACCGTATTGGATATTGAAGCATACAAAACTGCCAACCCCGCTTTTAATATTACCTACCAGGTAGCCCCTTATCAAAATACCGGTTTATACAATCAAAAATACCTGCCACGCAAAGGCGAAACTTCCGGACAGATTGAATTGAATTATTCCAATAATTTCCGCACCATTCGCTATGCTGATGTATTGCTGATGGCTGCTGAGTCTTATAATAAATCTGGTAACGATCTTAAAGCACAAACTTATCTTAACCTGGTTCGGCGCCGTGCTTTTGGCGATCTGGTACATGATGTTACCGCAGCAGGTACAGCTTTGTATGATGCAATTCTTGCTGAAAGAAGACTGGAACTGGCAATGGAAGGCGAACGCTTTTTTGACCTGGTAAGAACCGGCCGAGCAACGGCTGTGTTGGGTCCTTTAGGTTTTGTTACAGGTAAGCACGAATTGTTTCCCATACCACAGGGCGAAGTTGATTTAGAGGGTTTAACACAAAACCCCGGGTACTAATCTTTAACTAACTAAAAATAACGATTATGAATGCAATTAAATATTTCTACAGCGCTTTACTCACGTTAGTGGTTTTGGCTGCCTGTAATAAAGTAAAAACAGATGATGTTTCGTTTGTTGATGCAGCTGCGGCACCAACAAAATTATCGGTGATGTTTGATATAACACAGGATAACACCGGTATGGTTACCATTACACCAAATGGCGAGGGTGCCATTTTCTATGATGTATATTATGGTGATGCAACAACGGCACCTGCAAATTTACCTGCCGGAAAAAATATAAAACATACTTATGCGGAAGGTGTTTACAATGTAAAAATTGTAGGACACGCTGTTAACGGCAAAACTACCGAGTTGATACAAAAACTAACGGTGTCTTTCCGGGCACCGGAAAACCTGGTGGTTACTGTAGCCATTGATGCTGCAAACAATTTTAAAGTAAATGTTTCTGCATCGGCTTTGTACGAAACCTTCTTTAAAGTATTTTATGGCGATGTTGCCAACGAACCCGGCCAATCTTTTTTAGAAGGCCAAACTGTTAGCCATGTGTATGCTGCTACAGGTATATACACAGTAAGGGTTGTAGCTTATAGCGGTGGCGCAGCAACAACAACTTATACAACTACTGTAACAATTGTAGATCCCGTTTTATTACCAATAACCTTCGAATCTCCAACAGTTAATTATGCCTTTAGCAATTTTGGTGGGGGTGTATCAACAAAAATTGCAAATCCACAAAGCAATGGTATTAATACCAGCGCCAATGTAGGAAAGATGGTAAAAAATGCACCTGAAGTTTATGGGGGCAGCTTATTGACTTTAGGAGGCCCTATAGATTTTTCGGTAAACCGGGTTTTCAGAATGAAAGTTTATTCTCCAAGAATTGGTGCAAAGGTTTTATTGAAAGTAGAAAATCTGACCAACGGAGGAATTTCTTTTGAAAAAGAAGTGCTTACAACAGTTGCCAATACCTGGGAAGACATGGCTTTTGATTTCAGAACCATCAACACCGGTAATTCCTATTCTAAAATTGTTTTGATATTTGATTTGGGAACAGTAGGAGATGGCTCGGCTAATTTTACGTGGTTGTTTGATGATATCAGGCTTACTAACCAAATGCCTGTTAGCCTGTTGGCTTTACCGGTAACTTTTGATTTGCCCGGTGTTAATTACGAGGTTACTGATTTTGGAAATAACCAAAGTGTAGCAGCAGTTGACCCAACAAACGCCACCAATAATGTTAAAAAAACAACCAAGGTTAACGGAGCTGAAACATGGGCCGGTACTACCATTGGCGCAGGCTTTACAACAAACCTTCCTTTTACGGCAACCAAAACACAAATGAGTGTACGGGTTTATTCGCCTGCTGCCGGTATAAGAATAAGATTAAAAGTAGAAGACCGCACCAACAACACCCGTTCGGTTGAAACCGAAGCCATGACACAGGCCGCCAATACCTGGGAAACTTTGATTTTCGATTTTGCAAATCAATCATCTGGTACAGCAGCATTGAATCTTACATACACTTACAACATGGCATCCATCTTCTTTGATTTTGGAAATGCAGGAACCGGTAAAGTATTTTATTGGGATGATATAAGCTTCCTGGCAACAAACGTTACACCCAATTACCTGGCATTGCCTTTAGATTTTCAATCTACAACCTATGCTTATCCATTTGTAAATTTTGGTGGTGGTGTTGCTACGGTTGTAAACAATCCAAACGCATCTGGTATTAATACCAGCACTAAAGTTGGTAAAATGGTAAAAGGCCCGCCAGAAGTTTATGGTGGCAGTTTTATTGAACTGGTTAACCCAATTAATTTTTCGGTGTTAAGAACATTTAAAGTAAAAGTATATTCTCCAAGAATAGGAGCTAAGTTACTTTTAAAAGTAGAAAACGCAACCAATGGCGGTATCAGTTACGAAAAAGAAGCTACTACTACTACCGCCAACGCATGGGAAGAACTGACTTTCGATTATTCCGCCATACCCGTAGGTAATTCCTACTCTAAAGTGGTTTTAATATTTGATTTAGGTACAGTTGGAGACGGATCAGCAAACTTTACTTATTATTTTGACGACATCAGACTTAATTAATTTTTAAAAATAAAATTATGATAACGAATAAAAAACTAACGCTGCTTGCCTTACTGTTTACAATATTTGCATTCAATGCATGCAAAAAAGCAGAATACAGTATCGGCGACATTGTTGCCCCATCAAACCTGGTGCTTACTGCAACAGTTGTGGGTATCAATGCAGCAAACCCATTTGGAGACGGAACTGGCAAAGTGAATATTGTTACAAAAGCCGATAACGCCATTACCTATAAAATTGACTTTGGCGATGGCAATGCTGCACAGATGGTGCCATCAGGTGTTATCACTTACAAGTTTGGATCGCCCGGCACAGCCGAATATAATATCACCATAAATGCAATAGGTACGGCAGGCTCTACAAGCACCATTACCAAAAAAGTAAAAGTGTTTGTAAACTTTACCATACCGGCAAATATTTTAAGTAATCTTACCGGTGGTTCATCAAAGGTTTGGCAAACAGACCATGATGCTCCGGGACATTTTGGAGTAGGGGCTGCATCGGAATTTTATGCCAATTATTATGCGGCAACTCCCAATTCAAGAGAAGCATGTGCTTATGACGATGACATCACTTTTTCTAAAGATGCCAACGATAATGTTTCCATGTCCATAGATAATAAGGGTGCTTCATTTTCAATAGGTGCTGCAACTGCCTTCTATGGTTTTGCAGGCGGCGATGGTTGTTACAGCATAAACACAGGCGGTGTACGAAGGCTTACCTTTATGGATGCAACCACTGCATCAACACCGGCCCAATCAACCCGTATTCAATTTACGGTACCGGGCAACGGAATTATTAATTTTGGAACCGGTGGCACCAGCTACGAAATACTGTCTATTTCCGCTACCCAGGTTCATCTGCGTAATATTGGTGCAGATGGAAACTCATGGTATCAGAAATTGATTAAAAAGTAAAAGAAAGAATTACGGTATCGCTGATGCCTTTCTGATGCATTCGTAAAAGTGTTTTGAACTCTTTGTAAATAACAACAAGTCTTTTTTCTCAGCTTCGCTGGGAAAAGGGTTTGCCACGAAGGCACAAAGACACGAAGTAAAAAAATGCTACGCATTTTCCTTAGTGTCTTAGAGTCTTCCTGGCTAAATTCAATTTTGTAAAAATTGTCTATCTACTTTAAATAAAAAACAATTAAAAAGTAACCTATATGCAGTTAATAAAAAATTCATTAAAACTGGTTTTCCTCTTCGTAATTGCATCAAGTTGCAGTAAAGGAAACTCAGGCAGCAGTGGCACAACACAAACTGCACCAACAAACCTGGTTGTTACTGCATCAGCCAGCACCGATGGTAGCGGCAATGTTGCCTTTACCGCCACAGCCAGCAATGCCGCTACTTATATTTACGAGTATGGCAACGGTGTTATTGCAACGGTGCCTGGCGGTTTAATTACCTATAAGTACACAACGGTGGGTAATATAACCTACACGGTAAATGTTACTGCAAAAAGCAGCTCGGGACTTACCATCAGCAAATCTATACAGGTAACAGTAAATGTAACCGGCGGCGGTGGCCCTGCAACACTGGTATTCAGCGATGAGTTTAATACCGATGGTGCACCAGACCCAGCCAAATGGGGGTACGATATTGGCACCGGCGGCGGTGGATGGGGCAATAACGAACTGGAGTATTATACTGCCCGTTCGCAAAACTCCATTGTGCAGGGTGGAGTATTAAAAATTATTGCCACCAGAGAAAATTATATGGGCAGCACATTTACATCGGCCCGTTTATTAAGTAAAGGCAAATATTCTTTTAAGTACGGCAGAATAGAGATACGGGCTAAATTCCCAACCGGTGTTGGAACCTGGCCGGCAGCCTGGATGCTGGGCGATAATATTGGCACCGTAAACTGGCCAGACTGTGGCGAGACTGATATTGTAGAGCACCTTGGGCGTGATTTGAATAAGATCTATGGCACACTGCATTATCCCGGCCGCTCGGGTGGCAATGCCAATGGCGCTACCATTGTAATACCTGATGCAACCACGGCTTTCCATACCTATGCGGTTGACTGGACGCCGGCATCAATAAAAATTTATGTAGATGCACAGTTGTATCATACCGTTGCCAATTCTGCAGCATTACCTTTTAATCAAAACTTTTTCATTTTATTAAATATGGCCATGGGCGGCAATTTTGGCGGTCCTGTTGATCCTGCAGTTAACACGGCAACTTTTGAGGTTGATTATGTTAGGGTATATCAGTAAAAACGTTTCACGCAGGGAACGCAGAGCAGCAGAGGCTGCGGAGCTGTCTCTGTTTTCTCGGCTCTTCAGCGTCCCCAGCGTGAAATAAAAATAAGCATTGATTGCCAACTGAGTTAGTTATTAGCAGTTAGTTTTCTCATTTAGCAATCGTTATTAAGCGGATCGTATTCACTTATCCAGGTAGATACCTCCGCTTTTTTTATCTTTATTTTCAGCATTAATTAAAATATATGAAACACCTGAAATCTGCATTTATACAATTTACCGCAGTCCTGCTCTTCACCACTATGCATTTATTTGCACTCGCTCAAAATCAGGCTAAGGATGCTGCTATTGATGAAAAAGTGAACGCTTTGCTTAAACAAATGACCCTGGAAGAAAAAGTTGGGCAGATGAACCAGTACAACGGCTTTTGGGAAGTAACCGGCCCGGCACCCAAAGACGGCGATGCCAAACGCAAATACGACCACCTGCGAAAGGGAATGGTGGGGGCCGTTTTAAATGTGAAGGGGTCCGATAATGTACGCAAACTGCAGGAGATAGCTGTAAAGGAAACCCGCCTCGGCATTCCATTGCTATTTGGATATGATGTTATACACGGACACAAAACAATTTTTCCCGTGCCGCTGGGCGAAGCCGCCAGTTGGGATCTTGAAGCCATCGAAAAATCGGCCCGTGTTGCCGCTATTGAAGCATCAGCCGCAGGCATTAACTGGACCTTTGCACCCATGGTGGATATAACCCGCGATGCCCGTTGGGGCAGGGTAATGGAAGGAGCAGGAGAAGATACCTACCTGGGCAGCAAGATTGGCATGGCCCGTATAATGGGTTTCCAGGGCGATGACCTGGCTGCCAATAATACCATTGCTGCCTGTGTAAAACATTTTGCCGGCTATGGCTTTGCCGAATCGGGTAAAGATTACAATACAGTAGATGTGGGAACATCTACCTTATACAATGCGATACTGCCGCCCTTTAAAGCTGCCGTAGATGCAGGGGTGCTTACCGTAATGAACTCCTTTAATGTGCTTAACGGTATACCCGCCACGGGCAACAAATGGCTACAACGGGATATTTTAAAAGATGCCTGGAAGTTTAAGGGCTTTATAGTATCCGACTGGGGTTCGGGCACCGAAATGATTGCCCATGGCTTTGCCAAAGACCTCAGGCAGGTTGCCGAAATAACCGCCAATGCCGGCAGCGATATGGATATGGAATCTTACGCCTATGTTGCCTACCTGAAAGAACTGGTGGATAATGGCAAGGTGGATATTAAGCTGGTGGATGATGCAGTTAAAAGAATATTAACAGTAAAGTTTAAATTGGGACTATTCGACGATCCATACCGGTATTGCGATGCAGCCCGTGAGAAGGAGTTTACGTATTCCGCCGCTAATATGGCCGCAGCACTGGATGTTGCAAAAAAATCAATTGTATTACTAAAAAACACATATATAAAGGGTAGTGGCAAGCCGTTGTTACCCATAGCAAAAAACCAGGTAAAAATTGGAGTTATAGGTGCCCTGGCCGATGATAAAAACAGCCCGTTGGGCGGCTGGCGCATTGGCAGCGATGATAATACCGCCATTTCTGTAATGGAAGGGCTGAAAAAATACAGCAGCAACTTCAGCTATGCTAAAGGTGCCGAGCTGGTGATTGGAAAAACCGACTTTATAAATGAAGTAAATTTAAACGAAACTGATAAAAGTGAGTTTAAAGCTGCAGTGCAACTGGCCAGAAATTCTCAACTGGTAATCATGGTGTTAGGTGAGCATGGCTACCAGACAGGCGAGGGCCGCAGCCGCAGTAAATTAGATTTGCCGGGTGTAC
>JBBRCM010000120.1:0-12535 GCA_038204855.1 Chitinophagales bacterium | reverse complement strand
AGTGTATGAGCCTGTTTTAGGGCTACGCAATGTACGTATCACTTTTGTCCAGTTTTTAGCCTCCGCTGCTGCTTTCTGGTCTTTAGTTTTTATCGCGGTTTTAGCTGCTTTTGCCATGGTATTTTAATTTGATAATGTGATGATATGCTGATGTGCTAATGGTTTTGCCAATTAGCATATTAGCTAATTTATTTTATTTCTTTATGAACAGTTACCTTCTTTAAAATAGGGTTCAATTTTTTTAACTCTAAACGCTCAGGTGTGTTCTTTTTATTTTTTGTGGTAATGTAACGGCTTGTGCCGGCCATACCGCTTGTTTTGTGCTCTGTACACTCCAATATAACCTGTACCCTGTTACCTTTCTTTGCCATTTTACTTTAATTTGATAATGTGATAATATGCTAATGTACTAATGTTGTTAATTCAATACTTCTTTAAATCAAAAAGGCTGTTCAACAGCACATTATCGAATTAGCTAATCAGCTAATTGTTTTTTTATATTTTTTCACCAGCAGCACGCAACTGCTTAACTACTGAAAACAAACCATTCTTGTTAATAGTTCTGATTGCTTCTGAAGAAACCTTAAGGGTAACCCATTTGTCTTCTTCCGCAAGGAAATATCTTTTGGTTTGCAGATTTGGTAAAAACCTGCGCTTTGTTTTAATATTTGAGTGAGAAACCTTATTTCCGGTGATCGGCTTCTTTCCTGTAACCTGACATACTCTAGCCATAGTGCTTATTTTTGGACGGCAAAGGTAGGATTAAATATTAATAATCAGTGTCTCAACTGAAAGAAATTTTGATTTTTTACTGGAAACTACCCACAATCAGTCAGAGACTGTGAATAAGTCAGCTTTCTTCACCTACTTTTAATGCAAATTTGAGTATTTAATGGGTATCATTGCCCCGAATTACAAAATTTAATTATGACAACACATCTTGTAAACACCGTATTCAACGGTAAAATGGCATTTACTGCCGATATTAACGGGCATAAGTTATTAATGGACACAACGGCCGAAGACGGCGGAGAAGACGGCGGACCAAGTCCTAAGCACCTGATGCTGGCTTCCCTGGCTGGCTGCACCGGAATTGACATTGTTTCCATTTTGAACAAAATGAAAGTGGAGTTCAGTGATCTTAGTATTGGGATACATGCAGCATTAAGTGCGGAGCATCCCAAAATTTACAACCACGTAAAGATAACCTACAAAATAAAACTTGCCGAAGAAGATAAAAGTAAGATGATAAAAGCAGTAAGCCTTTCAACAGAAAAATATTGCGGCGTTTTTGCCATGTTCAAAACCTTTGCAAAAATGGATACTGAAATTGATTATCTCTGATTTGAATCTTCCGGTTGTACTGTATTAATCTTTGGCCCTGGAGCCTGCTTATACTCCCGCCTTATCCGCAGCATTTGTAAAACTACTGCCAGCAGAATCAGCAATACACCCACATAAAAAGCAGGATTCAGTTTTTCATTCTCCTTAAAAAAAATAAAAGCCAGTATGATGCCATAAACCGGCTCCAGGTTATAGGTAAGGTTTGCTGTAAAAGCCGATATTTTTTTTAGTGCATTCAACTGCAAAATAAAACTAAGCACCGTGCAAAGCCAGGCCAGTACCAGCAGCCACAACCAGTCTGTTGCAGTTGGTAAATAATAGAACGCCGGGAACTGCATTAAATAAAACGGAATTAAAATAGTAAGGGCAAGTAATCCTCCGCCTATTTCATAAAGCGTAAGTATTTTGGGCGCATGTGTAAGCAATAATTGTTTATTGAAAACAGGAAATAATGCACTGCCAACTGCTGAGACAATTCCGAAAATGATACCCAACTTGTATTGCGGATGAAAATCAAAAATGATATAAATACCCCTGATGGCAATCAATCCCAGTGCAACTTCAATTAAAGCAATTTTTCTTTTTAAGATCAGCGGTTCAAAAAATGCTGTAAAAAAACCGCTGGCGCTAAAGCAGACCAAGGCAACCGAAATATTGGCATATTTAACACTGCCGTAAAAAGTAACCCAATGAAAAGCTACAATAGCACCCACGCCAAAAATCTTCATCAATTCTTTAAGGGGGATACGCTGCAGTTGCTTTTTAAAAATTAAAATGCCGCCCAATGTTATAACAGTAATTAAAAGTCTGTACCATACCAGCAACGCTTCATTAAGCGTTATTAATTTCCCCAGTATTGCTGTAAAGCCTGCTAAAAAAACAGCTACGTGAAGTTGTATGAGGGCTTTTTTCATGTTGCGAAGATACGGCCCCTCCTATCCTCCCCCAAGGGGAGGGAAATCCCGACGACGGAAGCGGAGAAGATTTATGAGGTGGAAAAGGGAATGAAGCAAAAAATTACAAACTGCCAACTTCCAGTTCCCTCTCCCTTGGAGAGGGGGTGGGGTGAGGTCTGGGGTAAGGCCTCAAAAAAATCCACAAACGGCCAACTTCCAATCACAAACTAATTTATATTTGCCTCCCGATAGTTATCGGGATTATAACCAAATTATATTTATGAGCTTTAAACGCATCAACAACATTACAGGATGGATCGTGTGCATTATTGCATGCGCCGTGTACATTATGACAATGGAAGCAACCGGCAGTCTTTGGGATTGCGGTGAGTTCCTGTCCAGCGCCTATAAGCTGCAGATTCCGCATCCGCCAGGGGCGCCTTTATTTGTATTGATAGCCCGACTGTTTATGGTTCCTTTTGATGCACAACATGCTGCAACCGGTGGTAACCTGATGAGTGCCCTGGCAAGTGGATTTACTATTTTGTTCCTGTTCTGGAGCATTACACATTTTGGCCGCAAACTGGTTACCAAAGGCGGCACAGAATTAACCAACGAAAAAATTTATGGCGTAATGGCTGCCGGCATTGTTGGCGCCCTTGCTTATACATTTTCTGACTCTTTCTGGTATAGTGCCGTTGAAGGCGAGGTGTATGCATTGTCATCTTTCTTTACTGCATTGGTTTTTTGGGGAATACTAAAGTGGGAACAGAATGTTGATGAAGAACAAAAACAAGGGATAAAGGGACACTTTACAAAAGCAGATCGCTGGATAATTTTAATATTTTACCTCATGGGCCTATCAATTGGGGTTCACTTACTGAACCTGTTGACAATCCCGGCCATTGTTATGTTATATTATTACAAGCGTTACGAAAAAATAACAAAATGGGGAACATTTCTGGCATTTGTTATTGGTTGTGGTATTACCGGGCTGGTGCAAAAAGCAGTAGTTGTATGGACAATTAAAGCAGCCGGTAATTTCGATATTTTATTTGTTAACAGCTTCGGTCTGCCCTTCTACTCAGGCTTTGTTTTCTTCTTTATTTTTGTTGGAGCATTGGTATATTTTGGTTTAAAGATAGCGGCAAAAAGAAACTGGAATTTTCTGAAACTTGGCCTCTGGAGTTTTATATTTATGTTGCTCGGTTATTCAACCTACTTTACCACCCTCGTGCGTTCAAGTGCTGATCCAGCGGTTGATATGTTTAACGTAGATAACCCGGTAAGTCTGGTGGGCTATTTAGCCCGTGAGCAATATGGCGACTGGCCAATTATGTACGGCCAGGATTTTACCGCACAACCCGAGGATACCAAGATAACGGAAACCTACATAAAGAGTGGCGGTAAATACGAAAAGAACGGAAGAAAAGTAGACTATGTGTTTGCACCCGCTGATATGCATTTATTCCCACGTATGTGGGACCAAAGCAACGACCAGGGCCATGCCGACTATTACGCAAACTGGATGGGCATTGGAAAAGATCAGCAGGGTAATTGGGAACGCCCGCCAACCATGGGCGAAAATATCAGCTTTGCCCTTTCGTACCAGGTTGGCTGGATGTACATGCGTTATTTTATGTGGAATTTTGCCGGCAAACAGGATGATGTACAGGGCGTGAATATGAGCAACGTGAGAGATGGTAACTGGAAGACCGGTATCGGTTTTTGGGATAATGCCCGTTTGGGAGATCAAAAAACGCTGCCCGACAGTTTAAAGAATAATAAGGCAAATAATAAACTCTTTGCACTTCCTTTAATATTAGGTTTGCTTGGTTTGGTTTTTCAGATCATAAAAGATAAAAGGGATTTTCTTGTTGTTGGCCTGCTCTTTTTCTTTACAGGCTTGGCCATTGTGTTTTATTTAAACCAGGCCGGTAATCAGCCACGTGAGCGTGATTATGCATTTGTGGGCTCCTTCTATGCCTTCGCCATCTGGATTGGTTTGGGTGTTTTATATGTAAAAGAATTGTTTACATCTTTCATAAAAAACAGAATGATGGCAGGTTTTGCAGCAGGTGCTTTGTGTTTACTGGCAATACCGGTATTGATGGCCAGTCAGGAGTGGGATGATCATGACCGTAGCAATAAAACGCTGGCAAGAGACCTTGCAAAAGACTACCTGGAAAGTTGTGATAAAAATGCCATCCTCATCACTTTTGGTGATAACGATACTTACCCGCTTTGGTATGCACAGGAAGTTGAAGGCATCCGTCCGGATATACGGGTTATCAACTCCAGTTTAATGGGTACCGATTGGTATTTAAACCAGCTTCGTTATAAAGTAAACGAAAGTGACCCGATTGATCCGATATGGACCGCAGCACAAATGGAAGGTGCAAACCGCGATATCATTTATGCTCCCGAAGGTATTTATGGCAACAACCCTGCCTTCATCAACAAATACAGAACCAAGGCAGGTATTACTACCGACCCGGCACAGCCCATGGATTTATATACCATGATGAAAGACTTTGCCGGAAGCGACGACCCTACAAAAGTGGAACAGGGCAGAGATGGTGGCATCATTAATTTATTCCCTTCCAAAAAAGTTTCCGTTCCGGTTGATGTAAATTTTGTTCGCCAGAACGGAACCGTTAATACAGATGATAGCGTGGTTTCGCAGGTTGTTTTCGACATTCCTAAAAACAACTTATTTAAAAATGATGCAGCTATTTTAAATATTATTGCTGCCAACAAATGGAAGCGCCCTATTTACTTTACATCGCAGGATGCCGGCGGGCTTGGCCTTCAGAATTATATACGCCAGGATGGTTTAACCTACCGTTTGATACCTGTTTTAAATACCAACAGCGAAGTGAACGACAAATGGGTGTACGATAAGATGATGACCAAATTCGCTTCTGGTAACGCAGATAAACCTGGTGTTTATTTTGATGAAGAAAACCGTCGTCACCTGAACAGTATCCGCATGGCTTATGCTACCGCATCTTTAGATCTGGCACAGAAAAATAAAAAAGAAGAAGCCCGTAAAATGCTGAACAAAGCCGATAAGATGATGCTGGAAGAAAACTTCCCCTACGGAATGGTAAGCCGTAACCAGCAGCAGGATTATATTTCAATGATGATGTTGCAGGCGGCTTACGCTGCTGAAGATACCGTACTGGTAGCAAGAATCACCAAAAGCTTAAAGAAAGACCTGGAACAACAGGTAAGCTACTATAATTCTCTTGATGAGAACAAAGCTGGATCTTTTGATTACGTTGCAGACCAGTCTGGTAGAAGAGGCGGCGACAAAAATGCTGCAGAACAGTTCCTGATGCGTATTGCGCAAATGGAACAGCAGTTTAAGGCACAACAGGGTGGCGTGCAGGAGTTACCACCCGGCATTATAAAAAACAATCCGCCTAAACCGGCTGATTCGCCAAAAAAATTAAAGTAATAAAAAATATTCCGATAATAAATCCCCCACAAAACGGGGGATTTATTTATTTAACAAACGAACAAAACAATACACTTAAATGTTTCGTAATTTAGCTACAGATTTTACAGATTCTACCACTACATTAATTTTTCATCTTGTTAGGATATAACTTTTCAAAATTCGACCCCAATACAAACGGTAAATCTCCCTTCGAGACTCTACTGAATTTATTTTTACAATTGCTCACCTACACCAGCGGCGATTTTAACGAAGCCATGCAGTGGATGAATGAACTGGATAAGGAATACAAACTCACGAATAATGAATATGGTATTGGCGATTTTGTAGACGACCTGAAAGCCAAAGGATATATTGATGATAAAAATGAAAAAGGTGAAATAAAAATCACTTCTAAAACCGAACAAGGCATTCGTAAAAAAAGCCTGGAAGAAATTTTTGGCAAGCTGAAGAAAACCAAATCAGGTAATCACCAGACTTTTAAGCCTGGCGGCGGCGATGAGATTAATCCTGAAACAAGGCCCTTTCAGTTTGGCGATACCATGGAGCAGATTGATTTTACCAACAGCATCCGCAATGCACAAATCAATCATGGTATTGATAGTTTTAAAATGCAGGAAGATGACCTGGAAATAAGAGAAACCGATTTTAAATCGCAGACGTCAACCGTTTTGATGATCGATATTTCTCACTCCATGATTTTGTATGGCGAAGACAGGATAACACCTGCGAAAAAAGTAGCCATGGCTTTAAGTGAATTAATTCAAACCAAATACCCGAAAGACACATTGGATATTGTGGTATTTGGTAACGATGCCTGGACCATTGAAATTAAAGACCTGCCTTATCTGCAGGTTGGCCCCTACCACACCAATACCGTTGCCGGCTTAGAACTGGCGATGGATATTTTGCGCCGCCGCCGTAATCCTAACAAACAAATTTTTATGATAACGGATGGCAAACCAACCTGTTTAAAAGTTGGCACACGTTATTATAAAAACAGTTGGGGTGTTGACCGTAAAATTTTAAACCGCTGCATGAGCCTTGCCACGCAATGCAAAAAACTAAAGATACCCATCACTACATTCATGATAGCTACCGATCCTTATTTGCAAAAATTTGTACAGGAATTTACCGAAACCAATAACGGGAAAGCCTTCTTTGCCGGATTGGATAAATTGGGATCATTTATATTTAAAGATTTTGAAAGCGGTAAACGGAAGACGGTATATTAACAATAAGTGTTTTAGATTTGGTTGGCTTCGCCAACAAAATAATATAGCCACAAAGACACAAAGGCACAAAGGTTATTTCTTCGAAATAAAAAGCGAGCAGCATGTATTCACAATTATCGGAAAGAGAAGAATTTTTAGGAAAAGAAATTGTAGATGCGGCTTATAAAGTGCATAAAGAATTAGGGCCGGGTTTGTTGGAGAAAATTTACGAAGCTTGTTTCTGCTACGAACTTGAGAAAAAAGGAATTAAGTATAAAAGGCAATGTGAATTACCCATTTTTTACAACGGTAAAAAATTTGATGAAGGTTTAGTAATGGATGTGCTGGTTGAGAAACTTGTGATATGAGAATTTAAAGCAGTAGAAACGATAAACCCTTTGTGGAAAGCCCAAATTATAAGCCACCTTAAATTAACGAAGTTGCGCCTTGGTTATTTGATAAATTTTAATGTCCCTCTGATAAAAGATGGAATTAAGAGATTTGTAATGTGATATACAAAAAAAATGGTTTACCATTTTTCCTTCGTGTCTTTGTGCCTTTGTGGCAAAAATTATTTTTTGTAAAAAAATCAATGGCTTCGCCATTAAAAGTTAGCTACAAAGACACAAAGTTTTATTTATTGTTTAACATCCGCAAAACAAAAAAAATATTTAAGTTCATTAAAAACAAAAAATGAAAATCAGCACACTAGGCGAATTAAAAAACAGCGGCTACATTTCTAAAAGCATTAAGCAGGAGATTCGTGAAAACCTTATCAAAAAAATGCAGGCAAAGGAAAATCCTTTTCCCGGTATTTTAGGTTACGAAGATTCGGTAATACCGGATACAGAAAGGGCACTCCTCTCTCAACACAATATTTTATTCCTTGGCTTACGCGGACAGGCAAAAACCCGTATGGCCCGGCAGATGATTGATCTGCTGGATGAATACATTCCCGTTATTGCTGGCAGCGAAATAAATGATGATCCGTTGCAACCCATATCAAGGTATGCATTGGATTTGATTGAGGAAAAAGGAGATGACACCCCCATCGCATGGCTGCACCGCAGCGCACGTTATGGCGAAAAACTGGCAACGCCCGATGTTAGCGTAGCAGATTTGATCGGCGATATTGATCCCATAAAAGCAGCTAACCTTAAACTCAGCTTTGCTGATGAAAGGGTATTGCACTACGGCATCATACCCCGCAGCAATCGCTGCATTTTTGTAATTAACGAATTGCCCGATCTGCAGGCTCGTATTCAGGTTTCGCTTTTTAATATTTTAGAAGAAGGCGATCTGCAGATACGTGGATTTAAATTAAGGTTACCGCTGGATGTGTTGTTTGTGTTTACAGCCAACCCAGAAGATTATACCAACCGCGGAAGCATTGTTACACCATTAAAAGACAGGATTGAAAGCCAGATTTTAACGCACTATCCAAAAACACTGGAAACAGCCTTGGAAATTACCAGCCAGGAAGCTGCCATTAATGAGCAGCAAAATAAAAGAGTAAAAGTAAGCGACCTGATAAAGCGATTGATTGAGCAGGTTGCTTTTGAAGCCCGTGCAAGCGAACTGGTTGATAAGAAAAGCGGTGTAAGTGCCAGGCTCAGCATCAGCGCTTATGAAAACGCCATCAGCGCTGCCGAAAGAAGGGCCATCATCAACGATGAAAAAGAAACGCAGGTTTGGTTAAGCGACTTGATTGGTATCATCCCTTCCATCACCGGTAAAATAGAACTGGTTTACGAGGGCGAACAGGAAGGCCCTTACCAGGTTGCATTCAATTTACTGGAACGATCTATCCGCACACAGTTTGGGCAATACTTTCCCAATCCCGATACGCTGAAAAAGAAAAAAGGAAAAGACGCTGCCGCAGAAGAGAATCCTTACAAAGCCATCACCCGTTGGTTTGATGCTGGTAACACACTCAACAATTTCATAGAAACAAAAGACGAAGACAAAGTACAGCTATTATATAAAGTAGATGGCCTTCATGCATTGGTAAAAAAATATTTTAAAGCTGCGAATGATAAAGAAAATGCCCTGCTGATGGAATTTGTTTTGCATGGCCTTGCAGCACATTCATTAATAAGCAAAAAAATACTGGAAGGTAAAATAGAGTTTAAAGATTTGATGGGCAGTATGCTTAATATGGGCACCCAACATTTTAGCGAAGATGATTTTAATGAAGATGATTTTAATTAGTATTGTGGAAAAATTTACTCACCTGGTAAAATTTTGTATCAAAAATGCAGTTGATGCCCGTTTTTAACCGCAGGAAATATGGCATGATATTATTACTTGAAATTAAATGAGAAATAAGAAAATATTACTGATCGAAGATGAATTTGAATTATGCATGCTGCTAAAGCTGCACTTGCTGGAAAAAGGCTACGAGGTAGAAATGACTTATAATTTAAAAGATGGACTCGAAAGAGTAAGAACTTACAGCCCCGACATTGTTTTCTTAGATAATAATTTGCCAGACGGACTTGGTTGGAATTGCGTATCAGAAATTGCCAATTTTAATCCTGCAATAAGAATAAACTTAATGACCGGCATTATGCCCGACGATAATATTTTATCGGAAAACATTAACCTGTATATAATGATGAAACCCTTATCAAAAAAAGAAATTGAACAGTCATTAAGTTTTGGAAATTTTAATTAAAAGCTACAAATACACCGTACAATATTGGTTTGAAAATCAAAAACCCAAAGAATATATTTACAGCAATCTAAAAAATAACAATGTCTGATGCCAACAAATGCCCCCTCATTAGCAAAAAAAATACTGGAAGGTAAAAAGAATTTAAAGTCCTGATGGGCAGTATGCTTAACATCGGCACACAGCATTTCAGCGAAGAAGATTTTAATGAAGATGATTTTAATTGATTTCGCAAACTTTGCCAAAGCTGTATTAAAAATTAAGATCTTCTGGCTCACCATTAAGCCTGCGGCCATTTAAAATGTTTTGCAGCCAGATTTTCCTGATAGGATTGTGCGTATTCTTTCCTTCTGCCGGAAAAGTTATTCCCATTTGTATATTCATTTGGTATTGCTCCAGAGCCATGGGTAAAGCCTCTGCAATTTTTTTACATTTATACCCGTTTAGTGCACGTTGCAATGCTTCAAACCAGTCGTAATGCGATTCTATCGCAACAAACTCATCGGCCTTAAGTAAAGCATCTGTAATATCCATTAAAGTGTCTTTTTCATCACGATGCCGGTTTGCAAAAGCATATTCATTATACAGGTTTTGTTCGTCCTTATTTTCGAAAGTAGATACAAAATATTTTATTGTATCCTCTTCAAATATGTGCAGCCAAGGTCGCTTATCCCTGTTTTTTTCCCATGCTTCATCATTTTTTTTATTTAATTCCCGCTGTTGTTCAAAATGCAGATCATAATAAAACCTTTCTTTTTCGCCTCTGATATTAGGCAAAAGCATTAAGGTTCCCCTGCCGGTGTGCCCGTTATTAAAATCGTACCATTCAGGAAAATTCCGGTTTTCATTATTGGTATTGTATGCTTCCTTTATTTCGTTATAATCCTGCCATTCTCCATACCTGTCTACTTCTGCTTCGGCATTATTTTGCTGCAGATAGCGGGCGTAAAGTTCAATATCGTGTTCATTTACCGGTTCAATAAAAGAGCAGTTAAACACATCATTTTCCCAAACTTTAAAGTCTTCGCATATTTCAATCTCTTCAAAACTTATCTTTTCTGCACGCCAAAGGCATTGCGCATCAAATAATTTTTTTTGTAAAATAAGTTCCAGGTGTTCAAAGGCAGTATTTATCCATTGCAGTTGCTCTTTTTCAATAGAATCTGCATAGAGGTCGGCATAAGTATGCCATCTGGATTTTTGCCGTACATAATCTTCCAAAAAATTTTTTGTTGAAGCGACGTTAAACCCATTAAGATAGTTTTTAACTGTTTCAGAGCTCTGTAATTCTTCAAGCCACTGCCTTTTCCGTACATCAACATCAATAGATTTTTTCTTTTTTGCCATAGCGCATTTTTTTTACCAATACAAACTTATATTTATTTTTTGCAGTAGGCTTTACTTATAAAAGTTGCCAATTATACCAAAGCCGTTGTTAAAGTTTTCGCCAACAGCCTAAGCCCAACCAATAAAAGTAGTTCGCCATCCCACGCAATTAACTTCAGCTATCGCATTGCCTTAATAATGTACCAAACAGTAAATCAGGTTTACTACTTTACCAATCTTGTTTTACACACAGCCAACCTCATTTACCATTCAGTTAATCTTGTTTAGCACATAATCACCATTATTTACTACATAACAAATCTTGCTTAACACACATGGTTTATAATATCCTACTTAGCTATGCTTGCTTAGTACATAACCTATCACATATACTATATAGTCAATCTTGTTTACCACATAACCTTAATAAACTCCCTCTTAGTCAATCTTGTTTACCCCACCATTGGGAGTAAAGAGCATATAATAAACATTTTATAATACATAAACGAATAAATTAAATAATCATTCTATGCACAATAATACACCATAACTTATACACAACAATACGTTCACAACATGTTAATAATATTGTATATTATTTAACAATTAATTTTATACATTAGTATTTTAATAATATTATTTAATGATTAAACCCTTTTATTATGGCCTCAAATTCAGAAGTAACATTTGGTGCAAGGTTAAACAATGCACAAACCCTGCAAATCCACCTGCAGTCTTTTCCGGCTTTCACTTCAACCAATCCGGATGTAATGCCGGCAGCACTGCAAACATTTATTGATGGTATTACAAATCAAAACAAAGATGTAGCAAGCAATGCACAGCAGTATAGCGCCGCAGTAAACAGCAGGCAACTGCTTTTTCAAAAAGATCCCGGCTCATTAGTAAAGCTGATGAGCCCCATTGGTTCAGAGATACGCTCTGTCTTTGGCAAAACTTCTAAAGAAGCCAAATACATAACCGGCATGGTTGATAAGATACGGGGCGAAAAAGTAAAGAAAAACAAACAGGAACCCGAAGAAGAATTTGTAAGCCGCAGCGAACGCAGTTTCGGCAGCATGACAAGTAATTTTTCCGACATCATCACCACCCTCACAAACTACGGTGCTAATTACAAACCTGCAAACAAAAGCATACAGCTACCTACCCTGGTAACTTTACTTACAACACTTATGCAGGCAAACACAGGCGTTACAACAGCTTTTGGTAAATTAAAAATAGCAACGGATCAGCGTGCAGATATGTATAAAACACTTACAGATACCTGCCAGCGTGCAAAAGATGCAGTAAAAAGCCAGTACCAGGTTAATTCATCAGAGTATGGGTTGGTAAAGGGTTTGAAGATTTAAAACGCAAAACTCTATTACATCAAAGCCCCGGATAATCCGGGGCTTTGTAGTATTATAACCCCCCTTATGATAGGTGTAGGTTAAATAATTTATTGGCAACAAATTATTTTTTTTATTAAATTGCATTACTGCTATAAACAATTGGAAATGTATATTACTAGTTTGTTGATTATCAATACCATTCGAAAATTGTGAGTAGCGTGTAATAACAGTAATGCAAACGTTAGCGGAAATTTTAGGGTGACATCCCA
>JBBRCM010000119.1:0-12661 GCA_038204855.1 Chitinophagales bacterium | reverse complement strand
GAACAGTTTGGGGCACATCTTTTCGTTTGTTTGATGCAGTTTCATTGAATTTGCTGGAAAATTCTTTTGAAAATGAAAAAGCTACTAACTTTTCCATAATGCCTTCAGGTAATTTAGCAAGTCTGAATGTCTTTGCAGAACCTGAAACAATTTCTTTATTTGAATTTCCGAAGGGAAACAAAATAAGCAGTATTGAATTAGGGAATGAAAAAGGAAATAATATCGCAACATTCATTTTTTCTGCCGATGGAGAAACCATTTATTTGGCTTCAAACCGGTATGTTTATTCAAATGGTTTAAATAGCTATCAGGGTCATAAAAACAAAATTGTAAAAGTTACCTATAAAAATGGCTTATTGCAAAAAAGTACAATACAGTACAAAGAAGTGGAAGGAGCCACAGCCATTGAACAATTATTGCTCAGTAAAGATGAACGCACACTTTTAGGTATAGATGCTTTTGGAGGAATGCGATGGTGGAATACAGAATCAGGAAACGAAATAATACCTGATGCAAACAAGACAGATGTGGCTATACCACTGAAAATTTTACGGGGTACAAATACATTTATAAGCGGTGATAATAAAAGCAATTTAAATATTTATGACTTTGCAACAAAAATGATTGTTGGTTCAATAAAAGGAAACGGTGGCACGCCTGCTGTATTGGTACTCATTCCCGATAGTAAATTTTTGTTGTCGGGCAATAAGGACAGATCTGTAAGCTTGTGGGATTTAAGTAAAAATGAGTTTGTTGCCAGCATGGTATTTTTTGGCGAAAAAGATTGGGTAATTGTAGATAAAGCCGGCCGCTTTGATGGTACCGAACCGGGCATGCATAAAATGTATTACACCAAAGGACTGACTATATTACCATTAGAATCTGGTTTTGAACAATTTTATACCCCCAATCTTTTACCACGCATTTTAGGTAACGAAAACTTTACCCCGCCTGTTGTTGATATTAATACAATTAAAGACGCACCGGTTGTAAAAATATCTTTGGCAGAACAGCAAAGAAATTTATCGGTAGAGGATGACACGCCTGCTTATAACAGCGATAAGGAAACGGCAACGCTGAAAGTAAAAGCCGATTGCCCGTTAGATGCGGTTACAGAAATACGGTTATACCAAAACGGAAAGCTGGTGCAAACTACCAGGAACTTTACAGTAGAAGATGATAAAAACGGTGAGAAATCTTTAACCAAAACATTTACCGTTAACCTTATTGCCGGTGTAAATAATTTTAAAGCTATTGCCTTTAATACCCAACGTACCGAAAGCAGAGCTGATGCGATTACCATCAATTATAAATCACTGAATATTCCGGATAAGCCAGATTATGCAAGTACCACTTTACACTTGCTGATTATTGGAATTAATGCCTACAAAAACCCAAAATACACATTAAATTATGCAAAGGCCGATGCAACATCTTTTAAAGAGCAAATGGAAAAACCCAATGACTTATTCGGTAATGTAAAAGTTCATTTTATTACCGATGCCGATGCCACAAAAATAAATATTGAAAATACTTTTAAAGAAATAATAAAAGACTGTAAAGCTAAAGATGTTTTTTTATTTTATTATGCCGGTCATGGTGTAATGAGTACTGAGGAGAAATCGAAAGATTTTTATATTGTTCCTTATGATGTGCTGCAGCTGTATGGTGCCGATGATGCGCTTACACAGAAAGGCATATCAGCAAGAGAATTACAGGAATTCTCAAAAAATATTCCTGCCCAAAAACAATTATTTATTTTGGATGCATGCCAGAGTGCAGGTGCGCTGGAAGCAATATCCATGCGTGGTGCTGCCGAAGAAAAAGCAATAGCACAGCTTGCCCGAAGTACAGGTACGCATTGGCTTACAGCTAGTGGCAGCGAGCAATTTGCAACAGAGTTCAGTCAGCTTGGGCATGGAGTGTTTACTTACGTGTTGCTGCAAGGTTTAAAAGGAGGCATAACCAATGACAAAAAAATAATTACCATAAACGAGCTGAAAGCATATTTAGAAGCACAGGTACCGGAACTTACAAAAAAGTATAAAGGCACTGCACAATACCCTGCAAGCTATGGGCTTGGTAACGATTTTCCGGTGGAGATTGTGAAGTAATTTTTGGTAAGAGGTTACAATAAGTTCCTAGCCGGGTATGGCTTTTTTGCTAACGACAGCACTTTAACCGGGGGAGTAGCCGAATGTTTATTGTGAAAATTTGTTTGACTTTGGTACGTCGGTGGTTGAAGCGAAATTAACTACAGTGAGACTTACTTATTGATGAAAAAAATTATACCAGACTTCCATAAGTTTTTTATGTAAGCCCCATCAACGGTAATGAGCATGCCCGCGGCCGCAGAAGATAGTACCAACAATGTAACTGCATGCTAAACCGGTAAGCTTACTGTCAATATATTTTTTCCATGGGCAATGGTTGATAATTCAACCAGGCCGCCCTGTAGCATTACCCTTTCATATAAATAGGACTGGTTAACAGCTTTTTTTCGCTTTAAAATATCCACATCAGGCATGTTATCTTCTATAATCAGTTCAAAGCGGTCTTTCATTTTTAAAATAAGTTCAACCTTGGTAACACTGCTGTATTTTG
Organism: Chitinophagales bacterium; assembly: GCA_038204855.1. GTDB lineage: Bacteria > Bacteroidota > Bacteroidia > Chitinophagales > Chitinophagaceae > Ferruginibacter. Next base: position 10,057 of record JBBRCM010000119.1, on the reverse strand, counting down.
CCAGTGCCTGAAACCATTCCTCTACAATACGCATGGAAATGATCACCAAATCGGCATTTGCCCGCTCATTATTTCCTTCTACCGCAATGGAAACAGTAAAGGCAAAAGCAGGAGCTATTTTTTCGGCATATTCTGCCACCAAATTCTGAACCGGTAAAAAGTCTGCCGTAGTGGGAATGATATCGTTCGATAATTTTTTTATATGTTCAAGCACTTGTTCCAACTGCATTTTTGCTGTGTTTACCAGGGTTGGTCGTTTGTCTTCGTTATTTTCGGCAGCTTTTAAATAAAGCAGGGTAGCGGCAATTTCCTGTCCCAGTTTTTCATGTAAATTATAAGCCATCAGCCGGTTGTCATCTTCATGTATTTTTACAAAGCTGTTTATGAGTTTTGTTTTTTCAAGAATGATTTCTTCTGCATGTTCCCGTATAAGCAGATTCTTTTTTCTCAGTTCCAGTAACCGGCCTGCCTGTTTTGCAAGCAGGTTCAGCGTATTTTTCTCTATTTCTGAAAATGATTTGGGAATGGTATCAAACATACAAATGGTGCCGAGTTTAAACCCTGCCGGCGAAACGATGGGGGCACCTGCGTAAAACCGGAATTTTAATTCATCAGCAGTTACAGCAGGGTTGTTGAAAAAGCGGTCATCTTTTGTTGCATCTTCAACTACCATCACTTCATTTTTTAAAATGGTATGGGTACAAAAACTCAGGTTTCGTTCATTCCCTTTTAAATTGGTGCCTGTTTTGCCTTTAAACCATTGCTGAGTGCTGTCTATTAAGGTAACCAATGCCACGGGGCAATTAAAAAACCGGGAGGTTAATTCTGCCAGGTCATTAAAACCCGCCTCTGCCTGGTTACCTAAAACTTCGTAGGATTTCAGGTCAAGCAAACGTAAATCTTCATCGTTGGGCAAGGTTGATGTTGTCAAATCAGTAGCTTGGGTTATAGTTTAGTGCTGAAATTTTAGTTCATCAGCTCAATTACTACTCTATTTACTATAAAGAATGGGAATTGGATTTAGATCTTTTACCATTGCCACTCCCTGGCTTTAGGCCAGTGGCGAAAACCGAAATCCTCCTTTGAATGTGTATTATTTTTCGGGCAGGTTTTATTTTTTTGGAAGATTGCACTCGATTCCAAAAAGCCTGCCTTGATTATTATCTGTCTTAGTGTTTATTAATGTTTATATTTAACCTGTCCCTCACTATCAATCCTGAAAAAAAACAGTTGATAACGGAAACAATAGCCAGGCAGGTTCTCATGTTTTATACTACCACCCACAGCACCCGTTGAAAAAAGTCTTTGTATCATTATCATCTTAAAAACGAAGTATCATGAACAAGTTTTTCTTTCTTTTTGCAGCGTTATTATGGTTGAACAGACTGCCAGCACAAAATATTGGAATTGGAACAACTACACCAACCGAGCGTTTGCACGTTATCCAAACCGCCGATGCCAATAAGAATGTGATATATGGGTTTGCCAATCAGTTATCTTCTTCAGTGGACTATCGAAATTCGGGTGTAACCGGATTTGGCCAGGGTAATGGCGTGGCCGGTGGTGGCGGTTGGGGTTATGGTTATGGAGTAAAAGGTATTGGGAGCCTGGGCAGTTACGGTGCAGTGGGTGTATATGCCGGGTTGGGAACTTCCACAATAGTCAATACTAATTTGGGGTATAATTATTATGCCTTATATGCTGATGTGGTAACCCCCGCAGTTAATAGTTATGCTGCTGTATTTTCTAACGGGAATGTAGGAATTGGTAATCTTGTTCCGGCTTACAAACTTGATCTTACCGGAGACATAAATATTTCAGCAGGTCTTTTAAGAATAAACGGATTACCTGGTACAAGCGGACAGGTTTTATCATCCAATGGGGCGGCGGCCCCCAGCTGGAAAAATGAGGGAACCGGTATCGGGTTTTCTGTAGTGAAATCGGGAGATGTTTCTATACCGAATAATACCGCAACCCAGTTAACAGGTTTTTCGCCATTTTTTGATGATGGGCCCAATTTTAATCTTGCAACCGGTCAATTTACAGCCCCTTCACCTGGCGTTTATCATTTTGACGCAAATGTAAACTGGTATCCTTCCACCGGCACCACGCCCAGTAATATTTCGTTTTTAAAGAATAATACCATTTTCGACGGTAGCCAGGCAAATACTTTAACACTGTCCAGTGCTTCCTATGGTGGCTCAATTGCTCATTCCATTAATGTAAAATTAGTTGCCGGCGATATTATCAGGTTGCAGGTATTCCAGGTTTCGGGCAGTCCGCTCGGGCTGTTTGGTACATCTGGTTCAACGGCCTCCACATTTTCGGGATTTAAAGTGTATTAATTATGGTACAAAAAATCAGGCATTGATATAAAGGATTTCATTTTTTTGAATGCCTGGTAAACCTTATTAATCAGTTACCAGCCTTATACATGCAATTGCAGATAGTATTTGCCATTCGGTATCACCGGTTTTCTTTGTGGGTGTGTTCATAAAATTCGGCATTTAAAACAGGCTGTATGGATTGCCCCAGGTGCTCACCCCACACTTTTGTAAACGATGCCCCAAAGTAAAAAATGAGTGAAGCATAAAAAACAAACAGCAACAATAATACAATAGAAGCAGATGCCCCGTACACAACACCAATGTTACTATTGAGTAACAGAAATTTCAGCACAATTACACCGGCATTGTATAAAATACTGGTCAATAACCCGCCGCTGAATGCAACCATCCAGTTGGGTTTGCCATCGGGTAAATAACGAAACAATACCGTGAACCAGGTACATACAATAGTTATAGAAAATAAAGTGGAAATAGTGCCATTTGAATAAATTGCGCTCCCCGGAATTTTATTATTGAGGAAATTGCCAAAAATAATTTTTAAACTTTCTGCTGCAAGGGATGCCATAAATAAAATGCCTGTAAAAATAATAAGCAGGGTTGATTTTAATCTGGTAACCAATGCCCTTTTAAATTTTTTTCCGGTCTTCTGTATCATCCAAAGCTGGTTAAGAGAACTTTGTATAACCTTAAATAAAGTAGTGGCTACAAATAATAAAAAGAAAAATCCTGCAATAGCAACTGGTAAATTAATTGCAAGGCCACGTATTCCATGCAACACTTGTATTAGCTGGCGAACACCGTCATCGCCCAAAACGCTCCCCAAACCTGTAAACAGGCCCTGGCTTACCGACTGTCTTTTAAAAAGTAAACTGAGTAATTGAATCAGCAACATTAAAATAGGGGGAAGCGCAAAGCTGGTGAAGAAGGCGGTTGCCCCGGCCAGGCGCAGCGGATCATTCTTAACCAATAACTTATATGCATTAACCAGTTCGCGGTACAGATTTTTTATTTGGTTTAAAAATTTCATTAAATGCGGATGAGTTTTATTAACACCCCGAACTGCGTCAGGACAAACTGTTTTCAAAGATAAACTTTATTGTTACCATCGTTAGTTTGAGAAAAAAACTGCTGCTCAATCATTATGCAGTCACCCTATAAATCCGGTTATGTGCCGGCAAAAAATGTTGTGTTATTTAAAATTCGTAAAAGGATGCGCTGATGTGTACATATTTTAAAGATAAGCATTGGCATTATTATAGCGCACGAGTTTTTCTGCATCGGACCTGCCTGCCGGTCTTGCTCCGCTGAAGCTTTGCGAAAGCGGGTAGGCAGGGTTTCGCAGAAACTATGTTTTAAATAAGTATCGTGCGTTGCGAAAACCCCGCTGGCACGAAAAAAAAATCTTTAGGATATTTATTATTTTGGGGGCAGCCTTTCGCATTTGTAAAAGTTTGCCGAACTCCGATATGTTGCTGGTGGATCTTCGAAAGCTATCGGGACAATCAACGACAATAGAATATCTTTACAAAAATTTATTTTATGGCTTTTCAATTTAAAATACAAATAAAGGATATTGTAGACCCGCCGGTATGGAGAAGGGTATTGGTGCCAGAGCAGTTTACTTTTTTGCGCCTGCACCAATTAATTCAGGTAGCATTTGGCTGGGATGATTATCATTTGTTCCAGTTTTCGCCAAAGGGGTATGGATCAGAGCCTGACATTAGCCTGCCCTCCGAAGATGAAGATGTGTTTGGTGGGGGAAGACTTGAGAAGCTTGATGCAGCTAAAACAAAACTTCAGGATATATTTAAAACAGAGAAACAGCATTTTGTTTACATCTACGATTTTGGGGATGATTGGAAGCATTTGATAACGCTTGAAAAAATAACAGACGAAAAAATTCTGAGGGCTGCTTTGCTTGATGGCAAAGGCTGTTGCCCTCCCGAAGATTGTGGCGGCCCGTGGGGTTATGAAAATTTAAAGGAAGTTATGGCCAACCCTAAACACCGGGAATATAAAGAAATGAAAAGCTGGCTCAATCAAATGATGGGTATAAAAAAATTTGATGCCGGTTATTTTAATCTGGAAGAAATGAAGAAGCTGGTGGTGAAAGTGTAAAAGATTTATCGGTGGCTTATTGTTATGGTAAAAAAATGCGGCCTTTGATATGTCGCTGTCAGATTCCCGATTGCTATCGGTAAAAGCTACTGATATAAACCAGCCCACAGCAGCGATAAAAAAAGATTTAGCCTTCACAAGCTCTCTTACATGCTTGCAGCGAAGGAAAGACAGTGCCACCAACCTGCACCCAGCGACCTGAAATAAAATTCTGACGTATAAAAGTACCGTTGCTTCTTTGTTTGCAGCGCTTGCCCGGTGCACATAACTCTATAACCAATTCGTCGGGTGGAATATTTATTATTTCTGCAGTCACAGCCGGAGCAGGTGGCGTTGCATCAGAGATTTCCGGGGGCATCTCTATACTACGGGTATTGGTTGCCCTTTTTTTGGGTGGGCCCGGTGCAGGGGCTTTTTTCTTTTTAGCAACAGCCTTCTTTTTGGAAACAGCCTTCTTTTTAGACACTGCCTTTTTTTCTGGTGCAGCTTTTTTTTTGATTAGCTTTTTTGGTTTTGCCATGGCTTAATTATTGAGCGCAATGCTTTTGATGTAGGTAAAGTGCATTGCTTTTTCATCCTTAAAAATTGCTGGTATATCAAACACCAGCGGTTTAATGCCGCCAACTTTATTCGCATTCATGCGCACAATCTTTTTTATGTTGAATGACGATTTATTTTCTACAGGTTCTTCAACAAAACCTGCCGGTAAAAAAAGCAGGTTAAAAGCATTCTTCTTCTTTGCTTTTTGCCCCTTTAAGTAATAGCTGTTATTTGCCTGTTTGATGGTTAGTACAGAGTCGAAAGAAATGTATCCATCATTAACCACGCCCCAATATGCCGGGCCGGGGCCGGTACAAAAAATAAAAGGCTCTGTGGCCATGGGCCTGTAGTGTAACGAAACCAGGATTACTGCTGTATTTTCAATTTCTTCGCCCCCATCACCATAACTAAAATTGTATTTCAGCAAATAAATATCCTGTGTAAATCCGTCTATCTCACGGTAAGTTACCCTGGGCAGATCGCTATGCGTATTAAGCTCTGTAAATTCAAGCAGATCATCTTTTTCAATAGTAGCTTCGCTGAACGACGCTTTATAAACTTCTATTTTTTTTGCTTTGGTCATTACAGGCTTCCTGTTATAAAAACCTCCCTTTATGCCTGGCAGGGTATTAAAAAAAGAAGTAGCAGGGTCATTAAGTGTTGCCTTAATATCCAGGTTATATTTTGATTCGATACAGCCCGTGTATGCAAACAGGATGCAACAGAAAACAAAGCCGTATACTTTACAGTTTAACATTGATAAGTTTATTATAAGTGCCACCAATATAAAAACGGTTAACATCGTTATTCGGGTGCAGGGGATAATGCCCCAGTGTATGAATAATATCCTGCAGGCCAAATACCTTTCCTGTTTTTTGAGAACGCAAAGAACCAATAATGCCGATATCAACTGCATAGCCATTGGTAGGGAAGAACCGCAGGTTATAAGCAGATGTATTGAATGCCGGGGGCAATGTTTTTTTACGCTGTGCCAACGGTATTGTATCTGCATTATAATCGGGCAGGTTAATGCCAATCAAATTCGATAGCTCATAAAGTAAAGGGGAGTAGCCGGTAAACTGGTCGAAAGTAAATTCTACATTATTAAATTGCTGCCGGTTGTGAAAATAAAATCCAAAGCCTCCCGTCCACCAACGGTCGAAATTATCGGCTACCGGTACTTTATCAAAAGGGGCGGCACCATCATTATAATAATTTACCGTAAAGCCCGGGAACGACGCAATAAAGGAACCCACTACCTGGTTGCGTTTGTGATTATTAAGTATAAAATTACTGCCGAGAAAAAAAGCGGTGCTTTTATTGCTGCTGATATTATAAAACGCCGCGTTGTTTATTGATTTAAAAAACTTAGTGTAGCTGAGTGTTTTACCCATGCTGTAACCAACGTTGATGGAATTTACAAAGTCTATTTGTATATCGCCGATGAGGGGGTTAAGATTGGCGCCCAGCGACTTGGTGTAGATACTTAAAGAAGGGCCATAGTTAACAGAGAAGTGATTTTTATAAACACCATTGGCCATAAAGCCTGCATAAATCCGTAAGCCCGGAAATTTTTGTGCAGGCCCATAATTTAGATTCAGGCTTAAACCGGTATTAAAGTAACCGCTGTATATCCATTTTGATTGTGCTAAAGGCTGTACCGGAAATAAAAACATAGAAGCCAAAGCCAATAGAACCGGCAGCCGTATTTTTTTGTATAAAAAAAATATACTCAAGTGGAGGTTTGTTCAATTTTGGTAATACTTAAAGTTACAAATCATTTTATCAACTTCAAATAAAAATAATACAAGATGTTGAGGGCAGCCAGTATTAACATTGCCGAGGAATGCAGCTTATTTTCCCAAGGTAAATATCAGCCGGTTATCGGTGCATGCGGAGGCAAAAGCGACGGCAATAAACCAACCCACGGAGGCAAGGTTTTGAAACGTAATTATAAATGCACGCCTAAACTTCTCCGTTAATGGCGCAGATATGCAGCATGGCTTTTGTGTGCTGGCTTATCTGTGCCATGTAAGTTATTAAATTGTAAGGATTGGCTGTTTTGTTTTGTAACAGTATTTGTTGGCACAGATACGCAACGCTGCCTTGCTACGCTGCATATCTGCGCCAGCGGTGAAAAACGGGGAGTTTATTATCAAGACTTTTACGACTGATTATTCAGGCCGTATGTTGTTGGTAAAATATGCCGGACTCTGATACGTCGCTGGTTGAAGCCCAAGCGACGGCAATAGACTTACGCACGGCGGCAAAATGTTACCTGCTGGCCTTCTTTGTTCATTTGTCAAACGGCATTTTATCTAATAACTTTTTATACCTTTTGTCATTGCGTATAGTGTCCCATGCTTTATCATATTTGAACCAAGTCATCCAATTGCCTTGTCGCTTAAGATATTGATTTAATAATTCAAATGCTTTGTCGTATTCACCTAATGCAACATAACAAACTGCCGAACGGTATTCAACTACCTGGTTCAATTCTTCTATTCGGTTTAATATTTTCCTTGCTTCCTCAATCTGTCCATTTTTAATTAGAGCATAAGCCAATAGTGCTTTTGAACCTCCATCATAGTGCACAAATTCAGGGTACAATGTTTTTAGCATTTCAACGGCTTTACCTGTTTGGTTATTAGCAATATTAACCATGCCTGAAAAAAAAGTTTTTGCCCAGCTTTGTGGGCTGATTCTGCCGAGGTACTCATTCGCTGTTTCGTAGTCTCGTTTCCAGTAGTAATATATTCCAGTCGTCAATACTACTCGACTATCTGTTGGTGCCATATTGTTTGCTTTGTCAATCCATTGTTGAGCTTCATTCCACTTGGCCATCAATGCAAGGGTTTCACCATACGAAGCATAATTGTTTGCATTAGTTGAGTCGTACTTAATAGCTTTTGTATAGTTTTTCAATGCCTCGTCCCATTTATATTCATAATTCTTGTTCATTCTTGCTAATTGCGAATATGCCTCAGAATTTGTGCTGTCAATTTGTAATACTTTATGAATTGCAGCCTTCGCTTTCGGCAATATAACAACTGCACTACTGTTATATTTCGGGAAATTGGGATAGGAAAAATCAAATAGCCAGTATGTCTTGCATAACTCAATATAAGCTGATACAAAATATGGGTCTGACTTTACAGCCTTCTCTAACCATTGAACTGCTACAAGTAAACTATCAACCGAGCCGCTATTTCTTGGATTACCTATTTTTATATAGTCAAGTGCCTTGATGTAATATGAATTTGCTTCATTGTTTTGAGAATACACTTGAGTAGTCACTTGTGCTTTACACAGGACGGTTTTGGCAGAGAATGTCGCAATTAAAATAATTGTTTTAAAATTCATTGTCGCTGATGATGATTTATTTCGATTCCGTCAGGCTTGCTGCCAACGTGAGTTTGTGAAATAACTCCCCTTGTTTCCCAAATATACACACAATGTTAATAGAGACAAAAGCTGTATACAATCTGCTTAAAATCATACATGAATTATATAACAGGAAGCAGCCGCCACCAAACTTACTTTGCCACACTTGATGAGCAGGTGTCGGCTGATAACTCAGTTCGTCTGATAGATGCCTTTTTTGCCACCGCTTGGGCTTCGACCAGCAGTGAAAAACGGGGAGTTTATTATCAAGACTTTTACGACTGATTATTCAGGCCGTATGTGCTGTTGGTAAAAATATGATAGACTCTGATACGTCGCTGGTTGAAGCCCAACCGACGGCAATAGACCAACCTGCGGCGGCAAAAGATACACTACGCAGCCTTGCCACGCCGGTGGGATAATTCAGGCCTTTTCAAAGGCTATACTTTCTTTGTATAATGTTTCGGGATCTATGTCAGCTTCGTTATCCCACTCAACCGTATCAAAACTTACTTTAGCTGTTTTAAAAAGCAATTCGTCTCTCAGTTCTTTAAATATGCCTACGTCAAGGTAGGGCTTCATATCAAAAACCTTTTCTTCGCCGTTCTTAAATTTCAGGTGAAGCAGGTAATCATTCATCGGGGTTACTTGTGTTACAGCAAAATACATACTTATTTACTTTAAAGGTTCAATAGGAAATGGCTTTTCTCCATTTTGGCATAAAGCCCAATCAGCTAGTAATTCTTCCCGGTGTATTTCAATCCATGCAGCAACCAGCCTTACTTGTTTAGCCGGTAATTTACCTTCAGCAATTTCGCAATCATCAATAGTTATTGTAGCCGAAAAATCGCCATAATAAACATGAATGTGCGGAGGATTGTGTTCTTTTGGTGCATAATACATCCTTATTATCAAACCAAAAAACATAGAAAGAGTTGGCATAATATTCTTTTGTACTTTAAAATTACTGTTTTTATCCATCCTTTTCAAAAAAGTGCGGTTCTGTGTCAATGCACTTTTAAAACCAAAACGATTCTCAGAATATGCATTATTTTATTCGGAGTATGTGTTATTGTAAAAGATTGCCGGACTCCGATACGTCGCTGGTCGAAGCCCAAGCGACGGCAATAAAACAGCCCACAGCGGCAAGGAATTATGAAACGTAACTATAATTGCCACCGCTTGGGCTTTGACCAGCGGTGAAAAACAAAATGATCTTTTGGAAACGTGTTTGTTATATTGGGCAGCTCAATAGTTATTGCAAAAGCTCGGCGGACTCCGATACGTCGCTGGTTAAAGCCCAAGCGAAGGCAACAAACCTACCTACGGCGGCAAGAGGCTTAACTGTATCATTAGTGATTTCAAAACTGTAGAACTACAATTAAGCAACCCAACTAACAAATCGCCTATTGTTTTGCAACAGGCGATTTAAAGGTTTAGGCAAAAGTTTTTTAATACCTATTACAAACCTCCATTTTTTATCTTAAGTTTTAAAAAGGAAACTATTTCTTCTGATGTGTAAGCATTGATGAATTTTTCTTTAGAGATTTTCCTGTAAGGTGCTAAAACAATTTCGTTGCTCAATTCACTTTCAGTAAGATTATGTTTGAAAGATGTCAAATTTTCAAAATTGTATTTATTTTCAACAGTACTATTATCTGCATTTC
>JBBRCM010000118.1:0-12719 GCA_038204855.1 Chitinophagales bacterium | reverse complement strand
TTCATTTTATCAATATGAGATATTTTGAACCCAAATTTGTTCAGCAGTGCAACGTTAAGCAGTTGCTTTAATTCATCATTGCTATAAAACCTGATGTTGGTTCCCGTGCGGTTTGGCTTAAGGAAAGAATACCGTTGCTCCCATATACGTATGGTGTGCGCTTTTATTCCAGACAGGTTTTCGAGATCCTTAATAGTAAACGAATGCATAGTGGCGGTTTTGTGTAAGCATATTACAACTACAGGCCAAAATTGTTTAAATAGGGGAGGAAATCGTTTAACCGATTTATTAAATTGTCTTAAAAAGGGCGTTTCGGTAAGTCTTTAAAAACTTTATTTGTAAGATTATTTTGGGGAAAGAGGATGGACCATGCTGTTAGGAATATGATCATAAAATCGGTGTATAATGATGCATGTACCTGGTACCATAACTCCAGTTTGCCTTTATACAGGTAGATAATTTTATACATCGCCCTGGGGTCAGGTGCAGCGGAAACAATTTTTTCTTCATCCCGGAAAATCAGAGAACCGATCCCCGTCATACCGGGTTTACTGTCGTAAATTTTTTGTTGCACTTCTTCAGGATATTGTTTAAAGCTTACTTCCATCAAAGGCCGTGGACCCACAATACTCATATCGCCTTTAAATACATTAATGATTTGGGGCAGTTCATTTACTTTGGTCAAACGCAATATCTTACCAAATTTTGTAACCCGGGCATCGTTGCGTAAGGTTATTTCGCCCGTGCCCATGTTTGGGCTGTTCTTAAGCATGGTGGCAAATTTACAGATATTAAACATTTTGTTTTTATACCCTATTCTATTTTGAAAATAGAAAATTTCGTGTTCGCCCGTTAAAAGCAATATGATGATTGAAGGGATTAGCAGGGGACATAATAATATTAATGCAATAGTTGCAATGAGTATATCGGTAATCCGCTTTATTAATTTGTACATAGTTCAATGTTGTTCGTTGCTGGTTGTTCGTTGTCCGGCTCCAGGTAGAAAAAGCATTCTCTTTCGATCAACGCTCAACGAACAACGGGCAACGTTTCCTAAAACACTTCCTTTATCTTTTCGCAAACTGCTTTCAAATCTTCATCGGTAATATTTGTTGAGCAGGGAATGCTTAAGCAACGCTGATAAACAAAATCGGATTGATTGCTCTCATTATAGAAAATATTTTCGATAAACATACGAAGCTGATTCATCGGCACCCAAAACGGGCGACTTTGCATTTTGTTTTCGTTCAGTATTTTCAGCACATCTTTTTGCTTCTCCGTCATAATGGTTGGTAACCAGCAATTGGCATTTACATCCGCACTCACTTTCTGAAATTTGATATCGCCAACACCCTGTAATTCATTTTTATAAAAAGCCATCACTTCCTGCTTGCGTTTTATAAAGCCCGGCAACTGCTCCATTTGCGCTACGCCCATGGCGGCTGCAACGTTTACCAGGCGGTAGTTGTAGCCAATTTCATCATGCATATATTCAAAAGGGTCACTCTTAGCCTGCGTGGTTAAATGCTTGGCTTTTTTTGCCAGCGCTTCATCATTGGTAACAATCATACCGCCACCGCCAGTGGTAATTATTTTATTACCGTTGTAGCTAAACGTGCCCATCAAACCAAAACTTCCTGCATGTTTTCCTTTGTAGTAAGAGCCCAATGCCTCGGTACTGTCTTCAATAACTGTTACATTATATTTTGCAGCTAAAGCAATCAACCTGTCCATATCGCAGATATTACCCAACACATGCACCGGCATTAAAACCGGTATTCGTCTGCCATCTTTTTTATAATAGCAAACATCGTTACGCTGTTCTGTTTCTTCTGCAAAAAACTGTTCCAGTAAATCCACGTCCATTTGCCAGGTTTCGGGATCGGTGTCAATCAATATGGGATCGGCACCCGTGTATTTTATAGAATTGCAGGTGGCAATAAAAGTTATGTTGGGCGCAATTACATAATCATCTGCATTAACACCCATCATCACCAAACAAATGTGCAGGGCTGTGGTACCGCTGCTGGTGGCCACTGCGTATTTGGTGCCGGCAAATTCGGCGCTCATTTTTTCGAACTGATCTACATAAGCACCAACGCTACTGACCCAGCCGGTATCCAGGCAATCTTTAACGTATTTCCATTCGTTGCCGGCCATATTGGGGCCACTTAATAAAAGCATAATCTTTGGGTTTTTTCATAAACGGATTCAGCACCCGTTTAGTATTGCCGTGCAAACCTATACAAAAAAAATACTATTGCCTAAATAGCTGGAAATTAATGAAGATTATCTTACCATTGCCAAATCATGGTCTAATAAATAGCTCCCTTTTCAGGAAGCATTTATTTCTGTTTTTTTACATGCCTGCTCTGCAATACATCAACAACATCTTTTAAATAAATGCCCTTTGCCTGTAATAGAATTAGATAATGGTACAGCAGGTCTGCAGCTTCATTGGTAAATTTATCAATATCATTATCTTTTGCCTCAATAATTAATTCAACTGCTTCTTCTCCAACTTTTTGAGCAATAGCATTGATGCCCTTTTTAAACAATGAACTAGTATAGGATGCTTCATTGCGGTTTTGTTTTCTGTCTGTAATTATTTGCTCCAGTTGATCAAGAAAATCAGCATTCACATTTTTTTCATTAAAGCAGGTATCTGCACCAGTATGGCAAACGGGGCCCTGAGGATGCGCTTTTATTAACAGACAATCCTGGTCACAATCCAACAAAATATCCTTAACCATTAAATAATTTCCTGAGGTTTCGCCCTTCATCCAAAGCCTTTGCTTAGAGCGGCTGTAAAAAACCACTTTATTTTCAGTAACTGTTTTATCGAAAGCTTCGCTGTTCATGTAGCCCATCATCAATACCATATTGGTTTTGTAATCCTGCACAATAACCGGTACCAATCCATCCGCAAATTTTTTAAAATCAGGTGTCATATTCTTACGTTTATTGATTGTGTTTTTAAATAATTTTTTAAAGCAGGTATCTCCATTATTTTCTCATGAAATATTCCTGCTGCCAATGCTGCATCGGCTTTTCCTTTTGTAAACACTTCTGCAAAATGTTGCATGTTGCCGGCGCCGCCGCTGGCTATCACCGGTATTTGCACCAGCTCCGCAATATAACCGGTCAGTTCTGTGGCAAAGCCATGGCGGGTTCCGTCATTGTCAATAGAAGTAAGTAATATTTCACCTGCCCCTAAAGATTCTGCCTGCTTAACCCACTCGCTGGTTTTTAATTTTGTTGGTACGCTGCCACCATTTAAATAAACCAGCCATTCGCCATCTACTAATTTTGTATCAACCGATAAAACAATGCACTGGCTGCCAAATTGGTTCGCCAGATCGTTAATGAGTTTTGGATTATTAACTGCTGCCGTGTTTACAGTAACTTTATCTGCACCATTTTGTAAAAGCACGCTTACATCATCTACACTACTGATACCACCACCAACTGTAAAAGGAATGTTTATATTTTTTGCCACTGCATTTACAAGTGCGGCCAAGGTTTTTCTTTTTTCGTTGGTAGCCGAAATATCCAGGAACAGCAATTCATCTATCCCCTGCTCAGCATAGTATTTTGCCTGATCAACAGGATCACCCATGTCAACGAGGTTGATAAAGTTTATTCCCTTTACCGTTCTGCCATTTTTTACATCAAGACAGGCAATGATTCTTTTTGTTAGCATCGTCAGTTTATAAATTGTTTCAGATCGTTTAAAGAAATGTTGTTTTCGTAAATGGCTTTGCCAATAATAACGCCTCTGCAACCTGCTTCTTTCAACAAATGCAAATCATTTATTGAAGCAACGCCGCCACTGGCAATAAAATAAAGTGCAGGAAATTTATGTATGATGTTTTTGTAAAGTTCAGTTGCAGGGCCCTCCAGCTTACCATCTTTGCTGATATCGGTACAAAAAATCTGTTGCACACCATGATCAATATAGGTTTGCAAAAAGTCATACAGCAATACATCTGTTGTTTGCATCCAACCATCAACAGCAATTTTTTCACCCTTTACATCTGCCCCTAATAAAAATTTATCGGCGCCATATTGTTTTAGCCACTGCACAAACTTTGTTTCATCTTTTATAGCAAGGCTGCCAATGGTGGCTAAAGCAGCACCAGAATTAAAAACCTTTTGCAAATCAGATTCTGTTTTAATTCCGCCACCAAAGTCAATTATCAGCTGGGTTTGATTAGCAATTTTTTCAAGCACTTTCCAGTTTTTAACCTCGCCAGCTTTTGCACCATCCAGATCTACCAGGTGCAACCTTTGCAGGCCGGCATCTTCAAATTGTTTAGCTGCCACCAGCGGATCTTCATGATACACCGTTTTTAAACTGTAGTCTCCTTTGGTAAGCCTTACACATCTACCATCAATAATATCTATTGCCGTAATTATCTGCATCATTAAATATTCAAAAAGTTTTTTAAAATCTGTTCCCCAATGCCGGCACTTTTTTCGGGATGAAACTGCACCCCATAAAAATTATTTTTTTGCAAAGCTGCGCTGAATGTTATTCCATAAGACGTTTCAGCTGTTGTCTCGTCACACAGTTCGGCATAATAACTGTGAACGAAATAACAATAAGGCTCTGTTTCAATATTTGAAAACAACGGCTTTAAAGTATTTTCAATTTTATTCCACCCAACATGAGGAACTTTCAATTCTTTATTAGGAAAAGAAAAGCGATGAACATTACAGTTGAAAATTCCTAAACAATCTGTATTATTTTCTTCACTGTGTTTACATAGTAATTGCATACCCAGGCAAATTCCCAGTACCGGTTGCTTCAGGTTTTCTATTGCTCCATCAAGATTTCTTTCTTTTAAATATCGCATGGCTGTGCTTGCTTCACCAACACCGGGAAAAATTACTTTATCAGCTTTTTGAATTGCTTCGATATTATCTGTAACCAAAGGAACAATTCCCAAACGCTCCAAAGCAAAGCTTACTGAGCGGGTATTGCCTGCATTGTATTGTATAATGGCTACAGTCATAATATTCCTTTTGTACTGGGTAAATAATTAGATAAGGGATCTCTTTTTACAGCCATACGAATGGCTTTTGCAAATGCTTTAAAGATGGCTTCAATTTTATGATGCTCATTCGTACCGGTACATTCAACATGTAGATTGCATTTTGCAGCATCGCAGAATGATTTAAAAAAGTGATAAAACATTTCTGTTGGCATATCGCCGATTTTTTCCCGGCTGAAGGAAACGTTCCAGACAATATCCGCCCGCCCGCCAAAATCAAGCAAAACCTTTGCTGCGGCTTCATCCATTGGTAAGGCAAAGCCATATCTTTCAAGGCCACGTTTATCTGCCAGAGCTTTGCCAAATGCTTCACCTAATGCAATGCCGGTATCTTCAATGGTATGGTGTTCGTCAATATGCAGGTCGCCATTTGTGGTAATGCTGAGGTCGCATTTTCCATGCCGGGCAATTTGCTCCAGCATGTGATTGAAAAATCCAAGGCCGGTTTCAATTTCAGCTCTACCATTTCCATCAAGATTCAATTCAATATGCACATTGGTTTCATTGGTTACCCTCTCATGAATAACTTTTCTTAATCCCAGTTTTAAAAAAGTATAAATATCATTCCAGGACTCTGTCTCTAAAGCAATTGTTTCTTTGTAAAATAATTCTTGTTCGGCATTCAGCGTATGTAATGCTTTTAAGTAAATGGCCCGGCACCCTATATTTTTTGCAAGCTGAAGGTCTGTCCACCTGTCGCCAATTACAAAAGAGTTTTGCAAATCATATTTTTCTGTATCGAGCAGATGAATGATTAATCCAGTACCCGGCTTTCTTGTGGGCTTATCCTCAGCCTGAAAGGTTTTATCAATTAGTATTTCATCAAATTCAAAACCCTCTCCTTTTAGTGTTCGCAATAATAAATTCTGGCTGGGGTAAAATTTTTCTTCCGGAAAAGAACCGGTTCCCAAGCCATCCTGGTTACTGATCATAACCTTATAAAAATCAAAGGCTGCTGCAATTTTTGAAAGAGCAGTAATTGCACCGGGTACAAAAACAGTTTTTTCAATACCGTCAATTTGAAAATCTTCTGGTGGCTCTTTCAATAAAATACCATCCCTGTCTATAAAAAGAATTGGTTTCATAATACTTGCTTTGAATAATTTTTTAAAGTTTTAATCAACAGGTCGTTTTCCTGCTTTGTTCCTACTGTAATTCTTAAACATCCCTCACAAAGAATAATGCTATTCCGGTTTCTTACAACAATGCCTTTTGTTATTAAATATTGGTAAATGCTTCCGGGGTCAACCATTCTTACCAAGAGAAAGTTGGCATCGCTGTAATAGATTTTTTCAATTAATGAAATATTTAGCAGTTCCGTTTGAAGGAATGTTCTAAGTGATACTAATTCCTTTATTTTTTCCTTTACTTTTTCTGATTGCTGCAAAGCCTCCAGTACAATTTTTTGTGTTGCCCCGCTGATATTGTAAGGCGGTTTTACTTTGTTAAGCACTGTAATAATTTCTGCCGATGCAAAAGCCATTCCCAAACGCAAAGCTGCCAGGCCCCAGGCTTTACTCAGCGTTTGCAGTACAATAAGATTGGGATAGCTTTTTAAGTTGTTTAAAAAAGATACGCCGGCCGAAAAATCTATATAGGCTTCATCAATTACAACCAGTCCTCTAAATGTTTTTAGTAAAAAATAAATATCTTCATGGTCAATAGAATTACCGGTTGGATTATTGGGTGAACATATCCATATAATTTTAGTATTACGATCCACCTGGCTGCTAATTGCTTTCAGATCAAGTTGAAAGTTTTCCTGCAAAACAGCCTTTCTTATTTCGATATCATTAATGCTTCCACTTACTTCATACATGCCATAGGTAGGAGGGCAAATAACAACATTATCTTTTGCAGGATTACAAAAGCAGCGGTACAGTAGGTCAATACATTCATCACTCCCATTGCCTATGAAAATATTTTCTACCGCAATATTTTTTAACCCCGCTATGGTTTGCTTTACTTCTAACTGATAAGGATCCGGATAACGGTTGTATTCATTATCCAAAGGAGATCCCAGGCTGTTTTCGTTAGCATCCAAAAAAATATTTGCCACGCCATTAAATTCATCTCTTGCAGATGAATAAGGCTTTAGTTTTTTTATGTTCTCCCGTATAAGT
The DNA here is from genome assembly GCA_038204855.1 of Chitinophagales bacterium. GTDB lineage: Bacteria > Bacteroidota > Bacteroidia > Chitinophagales > Chitinophagaceae > Ferruginibacter. Next base: position 5,539 of record JBBRCM010000118.1, on the reverse strand, counting down.
TGATCAATATTAAACATGGCTTCAAATTTTATAACCTGATTTTTACAGCATTCGCATGGCCTTGTAATCCTTCGGCCTCTGCCATGGCAATAACCGTTTCTGAAATATTTTGTAGCCCTTTGTAATCAAGTTGCTGATAGGTAATCTTCTTTGTAAAACTGTCAACACTTACCCCACTGTAAGCTTTTGCAAAACCATTTGTAGGTAAAACATGGTTAGTGCCGCTTGCATAGTCACCAACGCTTTCAGGAGAATAGTTACCTATAAAAACAGAACCGGCATTGATAATTTCATTTGCAATTGCTGTTGCATTATTGCAGCAAATTATCAGATGTTCAGGTGCGTATTCATTTGTCATTGCGATAGCTTCGGCTATATCTTTTACTAAAATGCATTTACTGTTTTGCAATGCCTGCATGGCAATATTCTTTCTGGGCAAAAGCTCCATTTGCTTTTTAAGTTCTTCTGTTACCTCATCAATCATTTTTTCATCAGTACTAATCAACAAAACCTGGCTATCGGCTCCATGCTCGGCCTGGGAGATCAAATCTGCTGCAACAAATGCTGCTGTCGCCGTTTCATCAGCCAAAATACAAACCTCACTAGGCCCTGCTGGCATATCAATAGCAGTGCCCTGTTGCTGTATTAATTGTTTGGCAGCAGTTACATATCGGTTACCTGGACCAAAAATTTTATTTACCTGCATGATTGTTTCTGTTCCGTATGCCATGGCAGCAATGGCCTGCACACCGCCAACCTTATAAATTTTATGGATGCCACAAAGTTGTGCTGCATATAAAATGGCAGGATGAACTTTTTTATCTTTAGAAACAGGTGTACACAAAACAATTTCTTTACATCCTGCTATTTGAGCCGGAATCCCCAACATTAAAACAGTAGAAAACAAAGGTGCAGATCCACCGGGAATATATAAACCAACCTTATCAATGGCAACTGCTTTTCTCCAGCATTTTATGCCGGGCATAGTTTCAATAACTTCTATATTGCCTGCCTGATTTTTATGAAACGCTATTAGATTTGCTGCCGCCTGTTTTATAGCGGTTTTTAATGCATCCGGTATTTCATTGGAGGTTTCCCACTCATCAGTACCTACGGCTAAATCTTCCAGCTCAGCATCGTCAAATTGTCTGCAGTATTTTTTTACGGCAGTATCAGCATTTTGCTTTACATCATTCAGGATGGCTGCAACGTTCTGTAACAGCGCATCATTATCTGTTTGCGGACGCTGCAGGATATTTTTCCACGCTTCCTTTTCAGGGTATCTGATTATTTTTATCATACTATCATTTTTTCTATGGGTACAACAAGTATTCCCTCTGCCCCAAACTCCTTTAATTTTTCTATCACTTCCCAAAAATCATTTTCGTTTACTACACTCTGTACACTGCTCCATCCTTTTTCAACCAGCGGAACAATGGTAGGGCTTTTCATTCCCGGTAAAAGAGCAGCAATATTTTTAAGTTGATGATCGGGCGCATTCATTAAAATGTATTTATTGTTCTTGGCCGTTTTAACAGCATTGATACGAAGGAGCAGCTTATCAAGGATTTCCTTTTTACTGTCGGGCAAATTATTATTTGCCACTAATACCGCCTCTGACTGAAGCACTACTTCAATTTCTTTTAAGCCATTGGTAAAAAGTGTGCTACCGCTGCTCACCAGGTCGCATATAGCATCTGCAAGGCCAATGCCGGGAGCTATTTCCACCGAACCACTGATCTCATGAATTTCGGCATCAATATTTTTTTCATTCAAAAAATTTTGTAATAAACCGGGGTAACTGGTTGCTATTTTTAAACCATTGAGATCGGATACCGCATTGTATTCTATCCCTTTTGGTAGGGCGATACTTAAACGGCATTTACTAAAACCCAGCCTGTTAACCAGGGAGATATTTTTGCCTTTCTCCAGTAAAACGTTTTCGCCCACAATGCCAATATCGGCAACTCCATCAAATACATACTGGGGAATATCATCATCCCTGAGAAAATAAACTTCCAGTGGAAAATTAAACGCTGCCGTTTTTAATTCTTTGTTGCCATTGTTTAGTTCTATGCCACACTCTTTAAGTAAACGAATGGAGTTTTCGTAAAGGCGTCCCGATTTTTGTATTGCTACTTTTAACATATTTTTTTTTGAAGTGGTGGAAATAAAGAAGGGCTTACCTAAGTAAGCCCTTTTAAGAAATATAGTTTATCACATATACATCAATGTAGCCTACCGGTTGGTAAGTGTGAATGATGATGTATGTGAAGGAATTGTTTCATTGTTGGTGCAAAGTAACGGTGGTTGATTAATCTTTCCAAAAAATATTTTTTCTTTTACTGATTGTTGAACCATTTAACATTTTAAGACTGGTTTAGTTTAACTATTGCTGGTTAATCTTATATAGCGCAACAAATACAATATATTTTATAAAGAAAAGGATACAAAAATGCATCCTTTAAATCTTTTCTCAGAACAAACTTGTGTTATCAGATATTCCTGAATTTCTCTACAAATGAATCTGTAACAATACCGGTTTTTAAAAGTGTGTAAATTTCTTTTACACCATCGGGTACCGTTTTGGTTATGGTAAAGCCCAGTTCATTTTTTATTTTATCAAAGTTTACACGATAGTCTCTTGGGTCTTCGCTGCTATCTACATAAATAACATTTACATTGGGAACTACTTTACAAACCTCTTTAATGATCATTCCTTTGTTATAATTCTCTTCGGTGCTGCCCACATTAAATACATTGGCTTTCACCTTTTCAACCGGACTTTCCAATACCAACACCACTGCTCTTGCCAGGTCATCTACATGGCAGTATGGGCGCCAGAATTGTTGTCCCCATATTTCCTGCTCGCCATGCACGGCTGCATTGCGGGTAAATTCATTCACTGTTAAATCAAAACGTATCCGTGGAGAAAAGCCATACACCGTGCTGAAACGCAAAGCCGTGCTGCACATCGGGCTATCCTTTTTATCTTCCAGCAAATATTTTTCAAACTTTACTTTTAGCTCAGCGTATAAAGAAACGGGGTTCAGTTCAGATGTTTCCACAACAAAAGAATCGGGATCGGCCATTTTACCATAATTACTGCAGGTGCTTGAAAAAACGAAGCGTTTTACGCCGGCAGCTTCAGCTTTATTAAACAACAGAACAGATCCATCCCAATTGGTTTCATTAGCCTCAAAGCTGAATTTTTTACATGCTGGGTCACCTACAATGGCTGCCAGGTGTGCAATGGCATCAATACCCACCAAGGCTTTGTCTACATCTTCTGAATTACGCACATCGCCTTTCAAAAATTCAAAGTTGGGATTCAGCATTACATCATACAATGCATCGCCACCAAACTTTAAAGAATCTAACGCCCTTACCTGGTAACCTTTATTTAATAACTGGCGAACCAAAACAGAGCCAATGTAGCCTGCACCACCGGTAACTAATACTTTCATAATTGCTGATTATTTTGCGTTGCAAAGATAAGGGTTTGGATACTTGATTATTGATGCGGGATACCAGATAATGATCTGTCGAAAATAGTTTAAGGCCGAACATCCAGCATCGAGAATCCGGCATCCCTTTATTTTGCCGGCACCCCCACTACTGTAACTCCATCCAGCACATTTTTTACAACCACTGCGCCTGCGCCAATGATGGCGTGCTTACCCACTGTGATGCCTTGTTTAATAACTGCATTGGCACCTACGAAAGTTCCAGCACCAATTTTTACATTGCCGCATAAAACAGCACCAGGGCCAATATGGGTAAATTCGCCAACAACACATTCATGTTCTATAATGCAACCCGTGTTGCATATTGCGCCTGTGCCAATTGAAGCCAGGGGATTAATTGTGACATTAGCCGCAATCATCACAGCATTGGCAGCAATCGTTGCCGAAGCATCAGTTACTGCCGAAGCATGTATTGCATTTGTGGGAGATAAGTTTATACTTTGAAGGGACTCGTAAATTTTCCGGCGCAGGCGATTATCGCCAACGGCTATAAAACAACCCTGTTCTTTAATAGCAGCCAAACCAGTCTCCGAATTTTCGGATCCAAAATAGGGCAGGCTAAAGGGATTGTATTCTTTTTCGGCAACATCGCAATAACCGGTTACTTTTTTTCCGGCAGCCGTTAAAATTCCATAAACCACAAATGCATGACCGCTGTATCCTATTAGTATCATTGTTGTTTTTTAATTATCTAATTTACCAAGCTTTTGTAAGCCTCCAGCATTTTTTGCCAGATATTTTCCTGCGGATAATTTTCTTTAATCTCCTGCTGTAATTTTTTTGCCATGGTTTGCATGTGTTGCGGATGCAAAAGCGCATGCTGCAAAAGCTCAAGCATCTGTTGTTCATTTCCGCTGTCAAAAATCAACCCAGTTTCGTTGTTGGTAACAATGTCAATATTGCCCGTAATATGGCTGCATATAACCGGCAGGCCCATTGCGCCGGCCTGCAAAAGTACATTAGGGAAACCTTCCCGATGCGATGGAAAAACAAAAAAATGGGCCAGGCTCATGTAATACTCAACCTCCGTGGTCCAGTTGATATGGATGATGGAGGGGTTGATCTCTATTTCATGCAGGGTTTCTGCAGGCAAGGGATCCAGTGCCGTTTCATATTCACCTACCAGTATCAGCACCAGTTCATCATTCGTTTTTTGAAGCTGGGTAAAAACATGCACCAGTTCTGCAATTCCCTTATCAACAACTAACCTGCCAATGCAAAGCAAGTAGGTATTTTGTGAAGAATAGTTTATGTCTTTTTTTATTGCGGCTGTTATGTTTTCATCCAGACTCTCTTTGCAAAAACGGCTTAGTGGTACGCCGTTGGTTGAACCCTTTGCAATTATGCTGAGTTTTGACGGTTTGCACATTTTGTTTTTAACTATAAACTGCATTAAAGAATTACTGTTTGGCCAAACCTGACCGGCAGCCCTGTAGGTGACTTTCTCAATAAATTTTAAAAGGCGATACTTAAACCCTTTTTCAACCATTAAAGGCAGTCCGGCCACTGTATGTATTCTTACTTTTACCCCGCAGAGTTTTGCAGCCAGCATACCCAGCAAGCCTGCCTTGGGTGTATGTGTGTGTACAATGTCGGGCTTTTCCTTTTTGAAAATTTTAATTAACTGAAACAGGCATTTTAAATCCTGCAATGGTGTAATCTTCCGTGTCATGGGCACAATTAAATGCCTGCATTGTTCCCTGTCAATTACAGCAGGCAAATCTTTACTATCTGCACTTATCATCAGCACGTTAAAGCCGTGGGTCGACATAAAATGCATTTGCCCCGGCAATAAATACCGCAAAGCCATTGGTATTGTTGTAATGCGTATTAATTTAATATCGCTGCTTTTCTCAGACAATTTAGTTTATTGAATGTTGTGTTGTGATTTCCATATTTCAAAAATAGCCTCATATAATTAAAAGACGGTTAGAATTTTTATGATACATTTGGAATGTATTAGCATGAGTGCAAACTTTAAGGGAACAACATCCCGTGAAAAATTAAAAAGC
>JBBRCM010000117.1:0-12765 GCA_038204855.1 Chitinophagales bacterium | reverse complement strand
CGGTGTAACCACTGTGCGTCATATAAATAGTTACATTGTCGTTACCCGGATTATAGCGGTAAATGGTATTTGTATTGGGGTCACTGAATAATAGATAGCCATCAGGGTGCCACACCGGACCTTCGGTAAAAGAAAAGCCATCGGCAACTTTTGCTACATTGGTATTTGGCGAAATAATATTGTTTAATTTTTCGTCAATAGTAAATAGTTTGCCCACGTTTTTCCATTCAGGGTTACTGTATTTTTCTTTGTAGAAGTCTACAGTAGCATTGCGTATCCAGATATAATTTTCGGGCTCTTTACCCAATGCACCGTTAATGCCCAGAATGGCAATTGAAAATGTTTCTCCAGCTTTTGCATTATTGGTTAGTGTTATTCTGTTCCTTGCATTAAATCCGCTGATTAAACCATTTCCAATTTGCCCAAAGCCCTGCATTTGTTTTCCGTTTACCCAAATTTCGCTGTAATCATCAACCGTAATTTCAAAAACTGCTGTTGTGCCTTCCGTATTTGTATTGCCGATTTTTGCCGGTATAGTTACATTTACTTTGTACCACACAAATGATAACAGACCAGTGCCTTGCCTGCTTTCCAATGCATCAGGGCTGATACTTTTGAAATTTTTATCAAAATCAGTATCTCCAAATTTGGGAGATAAATTATTTGTTTTTACTGATGCTCCGGTTGGATACAAAAGCAACGGGTCTTTATCGGATGCACCCGGCATTTTAAAAGATTGTTCTACAATTTTTGCATTTTGCACAAACCAATTTGCGTTTACCAAAGCTGCACCGTCGTTGGTTTTCAAATCGGCAATGGCATCAGGTTTTGTAAGGGTAAGTTGCCTGTTTTCCTGCGCATTAACTACTGTAATGCTTATGATCAAAGCAAGCAATACCAACAACATGGTAACGGCAAGTTTTGTTACTTTCACTAAATAATTTTCCATTATAACAGTTTTGAGTTAATCAAATTTTATTTTACTGCCGGCAATAGCAATATCTTCATCCTGTTGTGCGCTGGCACTACCGCTTACGCCAATTGCACCTATTACTTCGCCGTTGTAAATAATGGGAATACCACCTTGCAGAAAAGTACGGCCAACAGTTATCAATGCAGGGCGACCGCTATTAATACTGTTTTCTAACCTTGATGAAGGTGCTTTAAATTGTGCTGCTGTGTTAGCTTTCTTAATACTAACATCGGCCGATGCAGCAAAAGTGCCATCCAGTCTTTCCATATAAATTAAATTACCTCCTGCATCCACTACTGCAATAGAACCACCAGGTGCTTTATTGTCTTTAGCAAATTTTACAGCTTCGGCTACTATTTTCTTAGACGCCTCTAAGGATAAATTATGAGTGGTAATTACCTGCGCATTCACGGTTGCAAGGCATACCCAAAAAGCTGCTACAGCTAAAATGATTTTTTTCATACAAGTTATTTTGATTGATGTTATTAATTTTTGCACCCTACTTTATTTTATATAAAAGAGGGACTGAAAATTTACTGTTACAATAAATATATAAAGCTTAACGCTTGTGCCCTATTGCTTTTCTCCAAACGATGTAGCAGCGAGGGAAGCCTGTGTTTCGCCGTCACGTATAATGTCGTACTTTGCTTCTTTTTGATTTACAGTTGGCCAGTTTTTCTGAGCCTTCCTAAGTCTCTTCCCTGGATTATTATCCCACAGCCCTTTTGCTTTAGCATTGTGGTTCAATACAAGAAAACCCTTGGTTATCTCATGTGTCCAAACTTGTATGGGGCGAAGGTTGCCCTCTGTAACCGCTACCGCACAAAAGCCGCCGTATAATGGCGCATACTTTGCCGGATCAGCATCAAACATGGCTTTGTTTTCTGTAGTTGAAAACCAATATTTTGCTCCCTGAAAAGTGGACTCAAAATTTTTGTTTCCCTTGATGGTTTTATCTGGCATGGTAAACATAGCTACCACATCGTACCCACGTACCATACAGCCATTTTCATCTAAGTTGTTGTTGAATTTTCCGTCGGGAGATTTTGTTGGAACCTGAGCCTGTGCAGCAAACAACATGGCGGTGCAAAACCAGGAGAGGATGATTTTTTTCATTTTATTTTTATTTTATTTAAGAAATTACAAAATTGATTTGATGAATGCAGCAACCCTCAAAGCATTAGCAGCAATGGTTAATGATGGATTATATGCACCACAGCTAGGAAAGAAAGAAGCATCCGCCACAAATACATTTTGCACTTTGTGCAGCCTGCAGTTTGTATCAAGTACAGAATCAGCTGCATCATTACCAAACTTCAACGTGCCGCACTGGTGACTTACGCCGCTGATTCCCAAATCGTATCCTCCCCAAATTATCTGCTCCAGTTGCTTATCAATTTTACCAACGTTAGTCATTGTCTTCTTCAGCCTTAATTTTAGCTCTTCAAAAGAAGCTATATTATTTTCTTCCCGGTGGTATACAAGTTTAATCTGACCATCGCTGGTTAGTAAAACCCTGTTATTTTCTTTAGGTATATCTTCAGCAGTTAACCAAAAATCTATAGCATGCTGCGCAATATAATTCGCATCTTTTCCTTCAAAAACGGCTGGAGGTTCCCAGGTGTAAGTGGCAGGGTCATTTTTTCCCATCAGTTGTATTTCGCCAATTGGAAAAGGATATTCATTATCGCCCCAGTAATAATCGCCAATACAAAAATATTTTTGAAACGCAGCATCGTTCAGCTTATCAGGGGTAAAGGCAATCATGCAGCCATTGATATGCGACATGTAATTGGTGCCCACCATTCCGTTGTGATTACCTAACCCATCAGGGTGTATTGCTGATGAAGACCTCAGCAATAAGGCAGCAGAGTTAATAGCGCCGGCAGCAATAATAACAATACCGGTTTTGTAAAAAATTTTTTCCCCATCTTTCTCCACACATACCGTTGTTACTTCGTTACCGGTTGCATTTGTTTCTAATTTATACACAAATGCATTGGTGATTAATTCTACATTATTGTTTTTCAGCGCTGGTCTTATACCGAGTATATGTGCATCTGATTTACCCTCTGTTGGGTCAGGAAAGCCATCAAAATTGCCCAGTACGATTGGTGCATCCTGTACATTATCATCTTCTGTAAGCTTTACTGCCATTGGTATTGGATAAGCCCTGATGCCGGTGGCTTTTACATTTTCAAACAATTCTTTTGTGAAAGGTTCTACTGGAATTGGCGGAAAAGGGAATGCCGGTGCCGATGGCTCTGTCGGGTCTTCATTTCTTATACCATGTACATTCATGTACTTTTCTGCTTCGTCGTAATAAGGTTTGTAATCTGTATAACTTAAAGGCCAGGCTGGTGATATACCTGCAGGCGTCATGTATTCCTGAAAATCTTTTTCTCTTAACCTGAATGCGGCTGCGCCATAAACTTTGCTGTTTCCTCCCACTGCATAGTGTGTAAACGGATCAAAGAGATTATCATCTTTATCCAGCCATTTTTCTTTTGCACGGTAGCGGCCTTTTTCCACTACTTCTACCGGGTCCCAGTTTTCTTTTTCTTTGGGAATAAAATCGCCCCGTTCTATAATAAGTATTTTTTTTCCGGTAGGTGCAAGTTGAGCAGCCATTGTTCCCCCGCCTATACCTGTGCCGATGATAATGATGTCGAATTGTGTATTCATTATTTATATTCTTTTTTCTGGTCTTGCATTATAAAACTCCGTCGCCGGTTAAACTAATCTTTTAATTTGCGCCACAATTATTTCGCAACTGATGGTAACAATATCTTAATACACTTAATTTTTTGTTTAAAAAAAGAAGGGAGTCTGTCAACAAATGTGAAACAGTTTTTAAAACAATTATATCATCAACAAACATATAGTCGGCGGCCATTTAAAATACTTACAGATTAGTTGTTAAAAAAAAGTCAACAAAAAAAGAAAGTATTTAATGAGTAGTTACTATTTAAAAAAATCGGATTAAAATTTATTTCAGGGAGATTTATCATTGCATTAATCCTGTGCGGATTTGCTCTGGCATATAAAACCAGTTTCGGTAATATTTTGTGAGTTTTACCTATTGTGCTATTAGGTAGCCCAAAGCAATCTATAATACTGAAAAACCAGCACAGGTCGGTATAACCTGCCTGCTGGTAGGCAAATGCCATTTAAGATTTCAACGTAGCGCTTGGGCTACTTATTAAATCAAGATGGTATTATTTTTTATTCTTTATTGTGTTTCGTAATCATTTCCCGCAATTCCTTTGTTTCATCTTCGGAAAAAGAATGCCCTGGAAGGGGTAAAACATTTTTTTTTTGTTGGCTAAGTGCTTTGTCAATAAGCTTTGACTGAAGCAGAAATCTTTTACAATATTTACAGTAAACCAGATGTATACGTAGCTTAACCCAACGGGAAAGACTAAATTCTCCGTCCTGTAAGCGTAAACCCGCTTCTTGAGCCGCTTTACAGTCTTTAATTATAATTTTCAGTTTGCTCATTTGCTTTATCAGATAAAAACCAGTTTTTTTCAATGCATGATCTGATTAATATTTTTGACCGATGTATTATAACCCAATAATTAGACGAGGAAATGTTAAAATCATTACAAATTTCGTCGGCTTTTTTTTCATCAAAATACCTGGCAAAGAAAACCGGCTTCATTTTTTGCGGCAACTTCGAAAGGCAGTATTCCATTACAGCATAAAATTCTCTCTTTACTAAGGCTGCATCTGCATGAACACCCCAGTCGCAGGCTACTGTATCTTTTTTTAAATGCCAGGATTCATCTTCGGCGTGTTTAAAAAAATGACTATTAAAAGAATCTGAAGTACTTTCCAAATATTCACATAAAGATTCGGGCTGTTTTTTTTTTCTGTATTGATCTATTATTTTATTATTTAGGATGGATGAAAGCCAGGTTTTTTCATTGGAATCTCCCCGGAATAAGTGTTGCGATTTGAGTGCGGCTAAAAAAGTTTCCTGTACCAGGTCTTTGGCCATATCTCTGTCAGTCACTTTATATATTGCGATACTAAGCAGGTAATCTCCATACTCAATAACCCAGTTTTCTGGCTGAAGGCATTTTTTTTCCATTTGCAGTTTTTTCTTTAACCCAACTATGTTCTATTAAACTATATGAACAAACAACAATTTAAATAAGAAAAGTCATAATTTGAATCAGTAAAACTAATCTAAAACCAAATCATCAAAGTAAGAATCTTTAGCTGAAAATTCTGCAGGAAATATTTAATTGACAAATTATGCAACGGCAACGTTATGCGACAAATAAAAAAATTAATCGATTTTTTAGGCTTTATAATTGCGTTCGCCCTGTCGTAGTAGCTAAAGTGCTAGTTTTTTATTGAGCAACAGAAACGCATTTACTTTCCAATGCAGAATTTAGAAAAGATATAATCTAGCACATTTTCATTGGTAATATCGCCGGTTATTTCGGAGATATAATGAAGACAACGGCGGATATCTAAAGCCAGCAGGTCGCCAGAGATATTATTATCCAGTCCATTCTTTATTGCCTCCAGCGAAACATTTACCTGTTGCAATGCTTCGTAATGGCGGGTATTTGTGATGATGGTATTTTCTGCACTGATATTTCCCTGAACTACTTTACTCACCAGTTTTTCTTTCAGCTTTTCTATGTTTAACCCGTTCTTTGCCGATATAAAGATTATTTCATTGCCTGCAAATTTCTCCGTTGCATCCTGCACTCCTGCAATATCTGTTTTATTTCCAACTAAAATAAAATTGGGATTTGTTACTGCAATCAGTTTTTGGGCAGCAGCCATGTCTGCAACCGTTTCAGTATTTATATCAAAAAGATAAAGTACTTCATCAGATTGCTTTATTTTTTCCCTGGTTTTTTCAATGCCAATCAGTTCAATAACATCGGTGCTATTTTCCCTTATACCTGCTGTGTCAATTAACCTGAAAAGAATTCCATCAATATTTATCACTTCTTCAACTGTATCCCGTGTGGTGCCTGCAATCTCACTCACAATGGCCCGGTTTTCATTCAGCAATGCATTTAGTAAAGTACTTTTACCGGCATTAGGTTTGCCAATAATGGCAACGCTTACTCCATTTTTTATAACATTACCTAATTTAAAAGATTGCAGCAAATTTCCAGTAACTAAAGTTGCCTGCTCAATCAATTCATAAAATTTTTTTCTGTCGGCAAATTCCACATCTTCCTGGCTAAAGTCAAGTTCCAGTTCTATCAATGCCGAAAATTGTATCAGGTTTTCACGAAGTTGTTTTAAAATTTCACTAAACCCTCCACGCATATTATGCAGGGCAGTTTTTTGCGATGCTGCTGTATTAGATGAAATAATGTCGGCCACGGCTTCGGCTTGGGTAAGGTCCAGTTTACCATTCAGAAAAGCCCGTTGTGTAAATTCACCTGCTTTTGCAAGCCTGGCACCATTACGTATGCATGCCTGTATTACCTGTTGCTGCACAAACGGGCTGCCATGGCAACCGATTTCCAGTACATCTTCGCCGGTATAACTTTTAGGATTTTTGTAAAGAGAAACAACCACTTCGTCAATATCAACCCCATCTTCTTTTATAAACCCAACATGTATGGTATGTGAATTTTGTTTATGCAGATCTTTGGAAGGGAATAATTCATTAACAATATCAATGGCTTTGGAACCACTTAAACGGATAACACCGATTGCCCCCAAACCAGTTGGAGTAGCCAACGCAACAATAGTATCATCCCAGCCTGAAATTTGATTTGACATGCGGCAAAGATACTTCGCAGTGCCGACTTAGTCAGGAAACTTCAGCAGCTTTATTTTTTCAAAAGTATTTTTTTATCTGCATCGTTCAATTCATCAACGTAGTATTTCTTTATCTGGCAAATGGTTACCTCATCGGTAATATCTACAAAGTTTTTCAAATTGCTGGTTGCAGATGATTTTATGATGAGTATAAACTGGTCTGCACTGCCACATACCTTTTCAACATCTGCCTTTTTCTGCATTAATATTTTTCTGATCTGTTCCGGTGCAAAGCCAGTTTCTTTTACCGCAGGATTGTTCTCTGCGGCACCCTCATAGTATTTTATACGGTTGTCTTTATCCAGCAAAATTGTTAATACGCATGATTCGTATACAGGATCATCGGGTCTTTTTGTATCATTAGGCATCATTAAGGCCATAGCCATCGGCGTAGATAATGCGGTGGTAAACACAAAAAAAGTAAGCAGTAAAAATCCAAGGTCCACCATGGGCGTAAGATCAACCCGGGTACTTTTTTTATTGAACCCTTTCTTTTTTCCGTTCAATTTTTTTGTTTCTATTTCTGCCATAACAGTAAGTTTTTATTAAGATGGCCCGGTGCAATATTTCCATAAATACCCACAAAAAAATCCCCCGATAAAATCGGGGGATCAACATTCTATTTTTCAATCTTTACTCTTCTACAAGGAAGGTAATTGGCTGACGGCGATATGCATTTACATTTCGTCCGTTTTGAATAGCAGGGGTCCAGTTCCTGGTTTTTTTAATTACCCTGATCGATTCTTCACACATGCCAAAACCCGGATCGTTTTCGCAACTTACATCACTAAGACTACCATCTTTACTCACTACAAACTTTACAATAACTGTGTATTTACCACCGCTTGCGCCATTATCAACTGGTGTACTGGCATTCAGTGTTTTTCGCAGATAATTACGCCATGCATCTTCACCACCCGGGAAACCAGCTTCCACTTCCACTTTTGTGAATATCTTATTTTCATCATCAGCTACTTTTACTTCCACAACCTGTGTTCCTTTTTCTTCCACGGGTGCCTGTACTACCTGCACTGTATTTTCACTTTTTACAGTCTGCACACTAATAGCTGCATCTTCCTTGATCTCTTCAATTTTTTCCTCCGGTTTTACCTCTTCATCTTTTACAATTTTAGGAGGTGTAAATTTCACCTGGTTAATTTCAGGTGGTGGTGGTGGTGTTGGTGGTGGTGGTGGTGGCGGTGGTGGCGGTGGCGGTGGTGGTTCGGCTTTAATTTCAGCCATTTGGGTATCCACCGTATCAAAATTCTTTTTGCCCATTTTGTCGCTGATAATACCAGCCAAAACGGTACCTCCCACTATTAATAACAGGGCTGAGCCAGTAATTACAAGTGCCTTGGTCAGCCGCTTTTTATAGGCTTTTCTTAATTGATAAGCGCCATACTCTTTATTCTTACCATCAAAAATAATATCAAGAATATCAGCGTTTAAAATTTTATTTGCTTCCATTTTAATCTGTTTTTAATTAGATTCAAAATTGTTCCAATTCCATAATGTCTATTTAATGCCATTTGCATCTTCGGTAGTTTTAATAAGCATTTTTTCCACCGGCACCATATCCACTTCGGCATAGTGACCGGGTGGCACTGCTGATATCGTCATCTCATCCAATATATCAATCGCATTTTTAAACGTTGATTTCTCGTCAGATTTAATGATATACATCAGGTCATCAATTGGGGTAGCTTTTTTCTTCTCCAATATCAATGCACGTATGCCGGCAAAATTGGTGCTTTTAAAATCCTGGCTTATTGTTTCGGGCATTAACTGACCAAAATAGTAATAAACCTGGTTCCCTTTGCCCAATAAAATCGTCATTGCACCTGAATTTTTTACCTTCAACTGCTGGTTTGGGTCATCTTTTGGTTCATTCATGCTCATAGCCGTACTCTGGCTCATGGTTGTAGTAAATACAAAGAATGTAATCAACAGAAACCCAAGATCAACCATTGGTGTGAGATCAACACGGGTAGAATTCTTTTTCGGTTTTTTGACGCCTGGGCCTTTTTTATGTCCGCCACCCGACGAGGTATCCATTTCTGCCATAGTAATTCTTTTTAATTTTTTATACTATATTATTTCTTTTCGGTTTTCCCTGTGTTATACAGTTCCGATCCCAAAGGAACTGTTTCTCCTTCCGTTACAATTCTGAATTTAAAAAGTTCATTAGCCTTAAAAGCTTCTTTTACACTTTTAAATATCGGGTACAGTGCTTCGCCATCTCCTTTTACAAGCATCATTTCCTGGAGTTTGCGCAGGTCTTCGCCTTTGTAGGCATTGGTTATACTTTTAATCCAGTAACTCAGTTCATTATTGGTACTGTCTATCGGTATGCCATCCATTAAATTGGCTGGTATTTCCTGGGGCATATCCAATGCAGATTTGAGTTTATTTATTGGTAGCCCAATGTATTCAGCTTTCTTTAGCTTGGCAAGCTCGGCAGCAGACAACTGTAACCCCCTTGTTGTATTAAAATCTTCAATGATCGCACTCTTTTTTGTGTCATCACCCAACATTAAAAACACTTTCCCATCTTTGGTCATTGTTATCAATATAGATTTTTCAGGAGCTGCTTTACTTGAGACCGAAGTTGGCGTTTTAACCTTAAGTACTTCCGGTGGCTTTTGTTTTGTTGCCAATATAAAAAATGTCAGCAACAAAAAAGCCACATCGCACATAGCCGTCATATCTACGGTAGTGCTCTTGCGTGGTATTTTAACTTTTGGCATGATTAACTCTTTTTATTATTTAACACATCGGTTTTATGTTACCCTTTGCGCAATATTTAGATACAAATTCCTGCAATTTCCATACAATTACTTGTACAGAGATGCAAAAGTTTGAGTTAAAGTGAAACCAGATTCGTCAATACCGTAAGTAATACCGTCAATTTTGGTAGTAAAGATATTATAGAACATGATGGCAAAAGCTGAAGTTCCAATACCCAATGCTGTGTTATAAAGTGCTTCAGAGATACCAATTGATAACTGAGCCGCTGAATTAGCACCACCACTGTCTGCACCCAAACCGGCAAACGCACGTATCATACCAACCACAGTACCCAAAAGCCCAATTAAAGTTGCCAGTGAAGCGATGGTTGATAAGAATACCAGGTTTTTTTCAAGCATTGGCAATTCAAGTGAAGTTGCTTCTTCAACCTCTTTTTGGATGGCCATTACTTTTTGATCGGTACTTAATTCCGTGTTTGATATCATTTCTTTGTAACGGTGCAAGCCTGCTTTCATTACGTTACCAACAGAACCTTTTTGTTTATCGCATTCAGCCAATGCTGCATCAACATTTTTATTAGCTAACTGATATTGAACTTTACGTACAAAGTCAGCATTATTTCCCGTTCCGTTTGCTTTAGAAATGGTCATAAATCTTTCAATAACAAAAGTAAGCATCGTTAAAAATGTGCCAATCAAAACCGGTACAATAATACCTCCAAGGTACATTTTACTTAATGCAGATTTTGGGCCCTCCCGGTCTGGCCAAAATCCACCAGCAGTTCCTTTTTCAAAATTAGATCCATTGCCTAAGGCAAACCTCCAGATACAATATCCGGCTACTAAACATAATACAGGTGCCAGTAGGGAAATAATGTTACTTGATTTTTTTGCCTGAACTGAAGTTGTTGGTTTTACAGTTGATGTAGTGTCTGCCATAAAATTCTAGTTTTTAGTTTTGTAAAATTTTAGTTTATGTATTAATGATTGGTAAAGGAATTTTTCTTTGTGATTTTTAGCTTTTGCAACGTTTCTGTTTTTTACCTGCCTAAAAGCAAGATGCACAAGTTAAATAATTAATTGAAAGTTACAACTTACAAAATTTTTATTTTATAAATATTTTTTTACGATGCTAAAATGAATTATTTGCATAAAAAAATTCCGCAAACGGTTGAAATTTTAGAAAAAAACTAAACTGTGGGTATTAAATAAGAAAAACATGCAATAACTATTCATACCTCAGTGCTACGATGGGATCTAATTTGGAAGCCTTGTGAGCAGGATAAAGGCCCGCAGCCAAACCAACAAGAGAGCATACAAAAACGCCGGTGATAACCCAACCCCATGGCACTACAAAACCCGTCTTTAAAAATATGGAAGCCACATTGCCCATTAATATACCGGCAATAATCCCCGCAATGGCACCCAGTAAACTAATTAAAACTGATTCGTATAAAAATTGAGACCTGATCTCTTTTCGGGTGCCGCCCAGCGCTTTTATTAAGCCAATTTCCTTGGTACGCTCATTTACGGCCACCAGCATAATATTCATTAAACAAATGGCCGAGCCGATAAGCGTTATTAAAGCTATCGCCAGCATGGCATATTGCAGGTAAACGGAGGCAGATAAAAAAGTCTGGGCAATGCTGTCGCTTTTATCTACATAAAAATTTATTTCATCCTTTATATCTAATTTTCTGATGGGCCTGAATGTTCCTTTTGCTTCGCCGATAGCAGCATCCATCATTTTAAGATCAGAAACCATTATGCCGATGTTGAAAGACGAAGTTTGCGAAGCATATAAACGCCTGATATTATTATAAGAGGTAACAACGATTTTACTGGTATTAAAAAAAGCACTCGAGCTTTTCTCTTCCAGAACGGCTATCACCCGGTACGGAGTATGATCAACATTTACAACTTTATCAATGGCTTTTTCCGGCGCACCGGGATATAATTTTTGTGCGGTGCCACTTCCCAGCATGCAGATACTTCTTCCTGATTCAATTTCGCTCTCTGTAAAATTGCGGCCGAAGGCAATATTGTAACCATTCAGTTCCAGATAATTTTCATCGCCGCCCAAAACAGAAATATCGGGATTTGTTTTTTTACGGTCGTTATTACAAACCACATTTCGTGGCCCCATTAAAGCCAAACCTACTTTAGCCGGAAAAACATACCGCTGTTTAAATGCACGGGCTTCATCATAGGTAATTACCTTACCCATGTTGCTCTTTTTTTCCCTTAACGCCGATTTGCTTGTTTTGGTGTTGTCGTTTTGGCGGCCTCCGATTCGTACGTTACGATCTTTAAACCTAAGACTGAAGGAATTGGCACCCATAGTTGAAAAACTGGTAGTAAGGCTCACGCTTGCAGCTTTGATGGCCGTTACAATCATTATTAAAGCAAAAATGCCCAAGGCAATAATAGCAACCGTTAAACCGGTGCGTAGTTTATTGCCTGAAATATTGCGCCAGGATAATGCAAGTGTATCTTTAAAAGTCATGCATAATGTTATTGATGCTAAAGTTAGGACTTGGATAGAATTTTATTTTAAAACTTTTACAGGCGGTAGAAAAATTTGGCAGACGCTTCATCATGTTTAGCGGAGGTTTCTAGAGATTTTACCGGTGAGTTTACATGTTTGGGGAATATACCAATTTGGATTTTTGCTCAAGTGGCTGTTATAGCATGGAAAACTTGCGTTTTTTGTACCTGCCTGCCGGCAGGCAGGTTGTTGGTATATTAAACAATATTTTATACGAAAGTTGGCAGTTTCGTATAAAATATTGTTCTTTATGTATACATTTATAAAACAAGCTCATATAACGAAGTTGATTTTAGTAAAAGGAGGACTTGCGTATATTTATGAGTTAGCGTCAACCTTTGTTAACAATATGAAAAAAATAACTTCATTATTAGTATTATCAACAGTATTTTTTTTGACTACATTTTCACAAAAAAAACTGATAATTAAAAATAGGTTTTACATATCTGTTGCAGATCGAAAAAATGAAATAATAAACAAAGTAAACGAGAGTATGCCATTTTTAAAATCCATTTATAGACTTAAGAACTCTGATATTATAGTATTTAAAATATTGTTGTCCGACAAAGCTATAAAAAATCCATTTATTGTGGTGAAACATGCGTTGGCACTACATTGCTAATTTAATTTGAAAAGCAGGGGGTTCCGTTTTTTTTATAGGTTGCTTTGGCTTGGGATTCTTTTTGAACCGC
>JBBRCM010000116.1:0-12816 GCA_038204855.1 Chitinophagales bacterium | reverse complement strand
CATATAAGATATGCAGCAAGAAGAAATTGTATAAGAAATATCACTTGATACAAGCTGAAAACCCACTGTTGTTTTATCATTGGAAGATAGGAATAAAAGCATGATTGGATAATAAGAGCCGTATGAAGGGAGACCTTCACGAACGGTTCTGTGAGCGGCTTAAGCTGAAATGCTTTTGCCTACTCGACTGTCCCCACGAACCGAAATGCTGCATAATAAAAAAGAGGTTGTAAATCAGTGGTATTCCAAACTAATAAAATTAAAAAAAAGCCCGCAATGGATAAAAGCATGTTTGCAGTAAGGCGAAAAAAATACATAGCATTAGGTGAAATATTTTTTTGGACGGCAACGATCAATAAATGGCAGCGGTTATTATGGAAAGATGATTATAAAAATGTGATTATAAATTCACTTCAATATTTAAGTGATGCAGGTAAAATAGATGTATTTGCATTCGTCATTATGCCCAACCACATTCATCTTATCTGGCGTGTAAATGAAATGAATGGTAAGGAAACAGCACAGGGTTCGTTCTTAAAATACACAGCACATGCGTTTAAAAAAATGTTGAAAACTGATAAGGATAATGATTTGGCCTCTTATGCGGTAACTGCTGCCAATAAAAGTTATGAGTTTTGGCAAAGAGATTCGTTAGCGGTGCATTTATATACTAAAGAAGTAGCTTATCAAAAATTAGATTACATCCATTATAATCCGTGTACAGAGCGTTGGCGTTTGATATCAGATCCTTGCGATTATATTTATTCATCGGCAAAATATTATATGCTGGGAGAAAAACAGTATTCATTTTTAAAAGATTTACGGGAAGAGTTTTGAAAGATTGCTAATTAGCTGTTACCATTTTTTGCAGAAAAGGCTTAGGAGTACATGGTAATTATAACAGTATTTGGGGGTAAGAAGGTTCGTGGGGACACGAACCTAGGCGGAGATTTGCGGGAAGAGTTTTGAAAGATTGCTATTTAGCTGTTGCCATTTTGCAGAAAAGGCTTAGGAGTACATGATAATTATAACAGTATTTGGGGGTAAGTAGGTTCGTGGGGACACGAACCAAGGCGTAGTTCCTGAAATATTTGTTGCATAGGCCCTTACATAATAAATAGTTGAAGCAGTAAGTCCGGTTAAAGCACTTGTAAATGTTCCTGTTCCAGTTCCATCTGTTGTATGGTTGCCGGTAAATACGGGATTTGGGGATAGCCCCCAACAAACGCCTCTACCTGTTACCGGCGCACCACCATCAGAACTTATAGTGCCACCACTTAAAGCTGTTGTTTGAGTTATTGAGTTTATTGATGAAGTAGTAATTGTTGGGATAGATATTGAATTTGAAGTTGTAAAATTTATCTCATTCCCGTAGACTGTTCCAGCACTATTAGTAGCATAGGCCCTAACATAATATATAGTTGTAGGAATAAGCCCTGTCATTGTGCTTACGAATACTCCTAGTCCACTTCCATCAGTGGTATGATTTCCAGTAATGCCAGGATTCGCTGAAGTATTCCAGCAAATCCCCCTGACTGTTACAGTAGCTCCACCATCTGAACTTACATTCCCTCCACTCAATGCTGTTGTTTGAGCAATTGAAGTTATCGACGTAGTTGTAATTGTTGGTAAAGTTGCTACCGGAGTGTTTGGAGAAACATTATCTTTTTTGCAACTTAGGAATATAGCGGACAAAAGAATAAAACAAACTACATTTTTCATAAGTGTAATTTTAGATAAAAATACGTTAATAATAACTAAAAGCGAATTCTTTTACCTTATTACCAGGGTCTTTGATATAATTGCCTCTTACGTTTATATTTGCGTAACTAAATTACATTAAAATGTTCTTTTACAATAAGCATGTACTTTACTGTTTTGAGTAACATAATCCGCTTCGATAAAAGTTCAATAAAGATATTTTGTAAAAGAGTGCGACGCCAATGAAGCTCAATAGCAGCACTTCTGTTTGGCCCATAAAAAAAATCCCACCGGTAAGATGGGATTTGAATTTTATAAAGATTTCGTTTATTAAATCGCACTTCGACCTCACTCAGTGCTATTTAAATGAAGCCCCTTCGACTCTGCTCAGGATCGTTTAAATATCCGTAGCCTCGCCATAAGCCACAGCAGTGGCTTCTTTCAAAGCTTCGCTCATGGTTGGGTGCGGGTGAACGGCGTTTAATATTTCGTGGGCGGTGGTTTCTAATTTGCGGGCAACTACGGCTTCGGCTATCATATCGGTTACGCCGGCTCCAATAATATGGCATCCTAAAAACTCGCCGTACTTGGCATCGTAAATTACTTTTACAAAACCTTCGGTGGCTCCGCCGGCAACAGCTTTACCGCTGGCAACAAAAGGAAACTTACCAACCTTCAATTCGTAACCGGCATCTTTGGCCGCTTTTTCGGTGTAGCCAACGCTTGCAATTTCCGGACTGCAATATGTACAGCCAGGTATGTTGTTATAATCCATTGGTTCGGGATGGTGGCCACTTAAATGCTCGGCTGCATTAATGCCTTCCTTGCTGGCAACGTGTGCAAGCGCCTGGCCGGGTGTGCAATCGCCAATGGCGTAAATGCCGGGTACATTGGTTTGTCCGTTTGCATCTACCATTATTTTTCCTTTGTCGGTTTTAATGCCCAGAGCTTCAAGTCCCAGGTTTTCAATATTGGCAACAACGCCCACAGCGCTCAATAAAATATCGGCTTCTATAACTACATCGCCGGTTGCAGTTTTTACAGTTGCTTTTACGCCTTCGCCGCTGGTATCTACCTTGGTTATTTCGGCGCTGGTCATAATCGTCATACCCTGTTTTTTAAAATTTTTTTCCAGTTCTTTGCTGATGTCTTCATCTTCAACCGGAACCAGGCGTGGCATAAACTCAACCATGGTAACCTTGGTGCCCATGCTGTTGTAGAAATAGGCAAACTCACTGCCAATGGCGCCGCTGCCGCAAACGATCATGCTCTTGGGTTGCTCGGGTAAAACCATGGCATTTCTGTACTCAACTATTTTTTTACCATCAATAGGCATGGTGGGTAATTCACGTGCACGGCCGCCTGTTGCGATGATGATATTTGTTGCTTCAACAATTTGTTTGGTGCCATCGGCTGCTGTTACTTCCAGTTTCGTGGCGGCAATTAGTTTACCGTTTCCCATTATCACATCAATCTTATTCTTCTTCATCAAATACTGAACGCCCTTACTCATTTTATCGGCTACACCGCGGCTGCGGGTGATCACGCCGCCAAAATTGGCAGATGGATTCTCTACATTGATACCATAACTGGTTGCATGCTTTGCATATTCATAAACCTGGGCACTTTTTAATAAGGCCTTGGTTGGTATGCAACCCCAGTTGAGGCAGATGCCGCCGAGGCTTTCACGTTCTACAATTGCTACTTTTTTACCAAGCTGACTTGCTCTTATTGCTGCAGGATAACCACCGGGGCCGCTACCGAGTACTATTAGGTCGTATGCCATTTTCTGTTTTGGGTTTTGTGTTGAGAGTTTTGTGTTGAGCCTCCTTTTCACGCAGGCAGGCTGCAAATTTAACCTGAAAGCGGGGATTAGCCAAAAGCTAATTTAGAGGTTGTTTAAGGTTCTTTTATTCAGAAGGGTGTCAGGCTGAGGCACTCATAAAAATGTTTTAAGCTCTTTCCAAATGACAATATTTTTTTTTCTCAGCTTCGCTGGAAAAAGGGGTTGCCACAAAGTCACAAAAGCACGAAGTAGAAAAATGCTACGCATTTTCTTTAGTGCCTTCGAATCTTTGTGGCTAAATTCAATTTTGTAAAAAATTGGTTACCAACCTTTTAAAATACTTGTCATTAGCAGCTTGTCGAAGCCGGTGTATTTTGTTGTTATGCCACCTTCCACAAGCTCAGGCTAACAGCTTTAAAAGCAAGATTTAATTACAGTTTGTTTTAACGTTTTTTAGAGGGTGGTCTTGGGCATTTTGCTGTATTTTTAAGGATGATTAAGAAATTATTTTTCGTTTGTGTGCTGATCAGCTTTGCAGCTATCACTAATAGCCAACGTATTGCCCAATTAAAGATTGAAGATGTGGTAAAATCCTTCTCGGCAAAAAATGATACGGTGTACGTAGTAAACTTCTGGGCAACATTCTGCAAGCCATGCAATGAAGAGATACCCGATTTTATCAGGCTTACTGATAAATACAAAAATCAGAAGGTAAAATTGATGCTGGTTAGTTTAGATCTACCATCTTATGTGCCGGCAAGGCTGCCTGAATTTATAAAGAAGAACAAATACAAAACGAATCATGTTTGGCTGAATGAGACCGATGCTGATCGTTTTTGCCCGATGATTGATGCGAAGTGGAGCGGTGCTATACCGGCAACCATTATTGTAAATAATAAAACCGGATACAGGAAGTTTTTTGAGGATCAGATAAGTGCCGTAGATTTTGAAGCTGCGTTGAAAGCGGCGATAGGAGGGAATGTGGTAAATAAATATTTGGCACCGATGAATAATGCGATGGCTATTTACGACAATCCACAGGATACTGCCCATGTAAAAAGAGAATTTGTTATTTTTAAATCGAATGACAGTTCTGTTTATTCCATTGCCGGTGGGAAAGTGAGTACGGTTGCTAAAATTGACCACATGAAAGTGGTGATCATTGAAAAGGATAATTTTTTTTATACTTACTCGAACCTCGGTTCAACATTATTAAAAAAAGGCGATGAGGTGAAAGCGAACCAGTTAATTGGTTATGCGGCATTTGACCTGGATAAGCAAAGGCCAACTTTGGAATTGTATGTTTCTGATGCGGAGAAAAATATAATGCTTACGAAAGAAGATTTTGTTGCACGAAAAGATAAAAAGCTAAGTGATCATTCTATTGATTCCAACGAACCTCAATAAAATATTTTCAAACACTTATTTTATCCCGCGCTTTTTATTCAAAAACTTTTGCCTCCGCTGCCGATGATGCAGGTACCTGGGTAAATAAAAAATCAGTTTGCCAAAGCAGCAAACTGATTTTATTATAAATCTTTTCCTAATTCCTAATTCCCAATTACATCTTACTCCTCTTAATAGAACAACCAACGCTTTTAGTTTCTTTTACGGTAACTTCTTTACCTGCTGCCATTTCATTAATGGCTTCTTTCAGGTGTATGCGTTTAATAGCACTTTCATCTGATGGGCTGTCGTCAATAGCACCATGATAAACCAATTTTAAATCTTTGTTGAATAAAAAACATTCGGGTGTGCGGTTGGCACCAAAAGCATCGGCAACCTGGTTGCCTTTATCAACAACATAATTCCATTTGTAGCCCTGTGCTTTGGCATAGGCTTGCATGGCTGTGTAACTATCATCACCAGCACGCTGTGCTTCGTTGCTGTTTAAAATAATTACACCTACTTTATTTTCAGCGGCATATTTACTGATGGTAAGGGTGCGTTGCTGGTTCTTAACTACATAAGGGCAGGTGTTGCAACTGAACATCACCAATACACCATTTTCTTTTTTTGCATCCTGTATGGCTACTTGTTTACCGGAAATGTCCTGCATTTTAAGATCTGACTTTGGCATGGCACTGCCAATTTTTAACGGATCACCTGTTGTAAATGCAAGTGTTGCAAGGGAGGCAAAGGCAATTAAACTAAAGAGTATTTTTTTCATGATTTTTATTTTTTTAAAGTTAATCAATTGGCTACAGGAATTATAACCACTCATGTATTTTTTTGAAGGGCTTGCTCCATTTTTTCTTTTTCTTCACGCCTTGTGGCAATAGACTTTAGTGTTTTTATACTTACGTTCAGCTCAAACCCGATGAGCAATACCAGGGAATTGATATAAATGAGGGCCATTAAAACAATAACAGTTCCAATGGAACCATATAACGCATTATACTTGCCAAAATTATTGACAAAATAAGAAAAACCAACCGAGGCCATAATAGATAAAAAGGTAGCCAGTATGGTGCCGGGAGAAGTTAACTTCCAACGTTTTTCAACTGCGGGGGCATATTTATAAATGAAAGCAATGGAATAAAAGATTACGGCTATGATAAATAACCAGCGGGCATAAAATATAAATTCTCTCCAGAATTTACTGCCCATGCCCAGCCATTTTAAAACGGCACCCTGTGTTATTAATAAAATAAGGCAACCCAGTACCAGCCCAAAAATTAAAACGGTAAGCCTGATGGCAACCCATCGCTTATGCAGACCCTTTCGTTTTTCGAAACCCTCATAATTTTTATTAAAGGAACGCATTAAACCCATCATGGCGTTGGAGGCAAAGAACAACGCCAATATTAAACCAAATGACAATAAACCAATTTTATTACCGTCAATAAAAGAGTCAACAAAATTAATGATATTGGTATTGTATCCTTTGGCTGGCACAATATCCCTGATCAGCGTATGTAGCTGTATCTTTAAACTTTTCTTTGGAATAAACGGCAGGCTGGGTATTAAAGTAAATAAAAATAAAAAAGAGGGCGGTATGGCCATGATGAAATTATACGCAATCGCCGATGCCCTTTCTGTTAAACCAACTCTTCTAATCTGACGGTAAAAAAAACGGATAACATCATACAAAGGCACACCTTCGAAACCGGGCAGGTTCCAGTGTTTACTTTTATTTAAAACAAAAGCAATGGGAATGCTGGTTATTATTTTTCGTTCCAGTCTGTTCATGTAAATGCTGGTATTGCTGCAAGATACTACTTAGCCGTGTTATTAGCTTTTGCCCTTATTAAACTATCCAATGCTGTTTGGTACGCTTTTGCAAAAACCATGTGCTCGGCATAGGTAGATGCAAAATTGGAGTATCCGTTAAAATCGGGTTTGGCCACAAAATAAATATAATTGGTTTGCGGGGCATCTAAAACTGCATCAATTGTTTTTACTGAGGGCGTGCAAATAGGACCGGGGGGTAAACCTGCATTTACGTAAGTATTAAAAGGAGAATCGTAGGTAAGATGTTTATACAGTATCCTTTTTAATCCAAAATCTTTCATGGCAAATTTTACGGTAGGGTCAGCCTGCAGTTTCATGCCGCTGTTCATGCGGTTCAGGTAAACACTTGCAACTTTACCTTTATCTTCTTCTTTGTTTGTCTCTTCCTCCACAATGCTGGCCATGCTGTAAACCTGAACGGGCGTAAGGTTCATGGCTTTTGCTTTTGCAAGCCTCTCTTTGTTCCAGAATTTTTCTTTTTCGCTGTATAGTTTATCAATGATCTTTTTCACAGGCGCATTCCATAACATACTATAGGTATTTGGAACCACAATGGTCATCAGCGTATTGCTGTTCACTTCGTATTTTCTTAAAGTTTCAGCATCGGTTAAAACTTCCATCACGCCGGCAGAATCGCATTCAAAATTGGCAGCAATTTTTTGGGCAAGGTCTTCCTTCAGCCTTAATTTATTAATGACCAGATTTACCGGTGCCTGACTACCCGAACGCAACATGCGCAATAAATTTAAAACACTGCTGCCATTCTTTACCAGGTAACGTCCTGCTTTTACCCTTTCGGGATATTTTAATTGTTTTGATATCAGGTTGAAAAAAATTGTATTGCCAACGATCTTTTCATCGAGCAGGGATTGTTTTACGGCTTCATAAGATTCGCCTGTCTTAACGTAAAAATATTTGCCTTCTGGAGCAGATACCGTTGGTCCAAAGATTTGCCAGGCAACGTAGCCTCCGGTCAGTAATAAAATGAGCAGTATTGCGTAGATCAGTTTCTTTTTCATGTGTGGCAAAGTAAAACCTCCCGATGTAAGTTTTTTTAATTTTTACAAATGTATGCAATCGGGATGTACCAAATCCGGCCACACATGGCTCTGCACAAAATTTCAGCCGTGCTGCTAACCGCTGACAATGAAATTTTATTTGGTATCAAAAAACCCCGTCGTTACCTGACGGGGTTCAAAAATATTTTATAAAAATTTATTTTGCCTTATTAGTATCAACTACGATTGGGGTAGCGGTATTTGCAGGCGTAGTTTTAGCAGGCATTTTAGTATTTACATTTTCAAGCAGATCTTTGTTGGTGCCAGCTCCTTTTCCGTCTTTAGGAATAAAGGCCGGGGAAACGATACAAAGAATGGCAACGATAGCTGCAAATAGCCAGGTGCCTTTTTCAAGTACATCCGTTGTTTGCTTTACACCCATTATCTGGTTGCCAAATCCACCAAAACTGCTGGATAAGCCACCACCTTTTGGGTTCTGAACCAATACAATCAACCCAAGCACTATAGAAGCAATAATCACTAAAATTCCAAATAAAATCAACATATTATAA
Source organism: Chitinophagales bacterium (assembly GCA_038204855.1). GTDB lineage: Bacteria > Bacteroidota > Bacteroidia > Chitinophagales > Chitinophagaceae > Ferruginibacter. The sequence goes on along the minus strand of JBBRCM010000116.1, from coordinate 4,525 downwards.
TCCTTTTAAGTTTTCTAATTTGGCTGCAAAGTAAGTGCTTTTAGCAGGATTGAGCAAACTTAATTTTTGGTATATGTCGCTCGCTTTGGATAGTTTACCTTGCCTTGCAAATACTTCCGCCATGGATTCGGTTAGCACTTCGGCATCTGCATTGCTGTTTTCGGCCATTGCCTGCACATTAGTATCTGGTTTCACCAGGTTTTCCGCTTCATTTTCCACGTGTACCTTCTTCATGGTCTTCAGCCATTCGGTAAAACTTTTAAGCTGCTTTCCCAGTTTATCTGCCGTTTGCACTTCGTTACTTAATTTGATGCCCTGCGATGCGAAATAATCTACCAGGTGCATAGGCTCAAAAAGCATCGCTTCATTAAGGTTTGCTTTTTCTTCAGGCATTTTTAATTTAATGTGCATCGGTTCAGTTTCTTTTTCCGCCGATACCTCCTCTGGTCCATCCGTATTATCCGGCAAATCATCTGCTGCAATATTTTCAAGTGCAGGAAGTTCTATTACCGGAATTTCAACAACCGGTATTTCAATCTCCGCAGCTTTTTCTTCAACAGATTTAACCTCAATAGTTTTTAATTCAGTTTCTGCAACATGTTCTTCAACAACAGTTTCTTCCTCTGCCAAAGCGGTTTGTTTAAGCTGAAAATAGAGCCAGTGCGGATTGTTGAAAAGGATATTTGTTTTTACAGCCTGTTTTTCAAACGCAGCAGTATCGTCCTTTATTTTTTGTAAGAGAAAAAATTGTGCCGGCGAAAAATACGGATGCCTCTCTGTAAGTTCCTTCAGGTAAGCAGCATTGCTGGTATCCGTAAAACTCCTGTTAAAGAGCGATTCAAAAATGTTTTGGTTATGCTGCATGCTGCAAATCTATATTACCAGTTGGAAAAAATTTTATTAAAAATGGCGTCAGTTAAATTTTTTACTATTTCATCGCCTTTGGCCTGCTCTACCTGGCTCAGGCTGAGGTTGGCATCAAAATCGAGACTGTAGGTAACATCGGATTCAAAATTCTTTTTTTCATCCAATGTGTTTTTAAATACAAGATGAAACTCGGCCGTTAACCGGTTGAGGCTGGTGGTATTACCCGTGATACCTGTTGTGCTGGTGTAATAGCGGGAAACATAACCACTAATGTCATAATGTGCATCATCATCGTTCGTTTGACGAAGACGGGTGGTGCCGATGATCTTTTGTTTTAGTTTTTCGGTTACCTGAGGACTTAATTGCGGGTTCTTGTATTCGGCTTTGTTTTCAAAATAGTTTACACGAAATGTTTTTACTTCGATAGGTAAACCACCGATGTCTTTAAAGCCGTATTTGCAGGTAGCGAAGTTGAAACAGGCAATAAACAATAGGCAATAGGCAAACAAAAGTATTCTTTTGCCAGTTGCACGTTGCCAATTGCCAGTTGCCAATTTTTTATTGCTTTTTACCAATTGCCCATTGCCCATTGCTTTATTCTTCAATATCATACTCTTTTAATTTACGGTACAAAGTACGTTCACTTATACCTAGGTCAAGTGATGCATCTTTACGTTTGCCCTTATGCTTCTTTAATGCCTTTATGATGAGTTCTTTTTCTTTATCAACGATGCTCAAAGATTCTTCTACATCTTCGTGATGATCTATAGCATCGGGATTATGCGGTAGAAAGACAGGCTTGGATGTATTATTAGCTAAAACATTATTATTCAGTTCTGCAAAAGCCTGGTCGCTAAACACCGGTGCATGTCCACGGGCTTCTGCATATTGAGCCAGGTTTGGGTTTTGCAACAGATCGAAAAACATTTTCTTCAACTCATTTACATCTTTTTTCATGTCGAAAAAAAGCTTGTACAGTATATCTCTTTCATTTGCAAATTCGCTCTGGCTTACCGATCCGGCTCCACCCGCCAACACCGGCAACCTCGAATAATTATGGTCGGGTAAAAAACTTTTCATGGTAGTTGCGTTCACCATTTTATCTTGGCTAAGCACTGATATCTGCTCTGCAATATTCTTCAATTCACGCACATTGCCGGGCCAAGGGTAGTTAATTAACACCTCTTTTGCGCCATCATCCAGTTGCACGGGTGTGCCTTTATACCGATCGGAAAAATCGGTAACAAATTTTCTAAAAAGTAAATAAATATCTTCCTTCCTGTCTCTTAAGGCCGGTACCCTGATGGGAACTGTATTTAAACGGTAATACAAATCTTCCCGGAATCTGTTTGTCTGGGTGTACTCGATCAACTCTTTATTGGTGGCCGCAATAACACGTACATCTGTTTTCTGCACTTTACTGCTTCCCACACGGATGTATTCGCCGGCCTCCAGTACACGCAGCAAACGTGCCTGTGTACCCAATGGTAATTCACCAATTTCATCTAAGAAAATGGTACCGCCGTTAACGGTTTCAAAATAACCTTTGCGGCTGTCAACAGCGCCTGTAAAAGATCCTTTCTCATGACCAAATAATTCCGAATCAATAGTGCCTTCGGGAATAGCGCCGCAGTTAACTGCAATAAAAGGATTGTGTTTGCGGGCACTTAATGCATGAATGATCTGTGAGAAAACTTCTTTACCCACACCACTCTCGCCATTAATAAGTACGCTAAGGTCGGTATTGGCAACCTGCACAGCAATATTCAATGCATGGTTAAGGCCCGATGAGTTACCGATGATACCGAAACGGTTTTTTATTGATTGTAGTTCCATGTGCCCCCTAACCCCCTGAAGGGGGAATTTAGATTAAAAATATTATTGCATCTTTTCCACGACGTTGCCAAGTAATGTACCTGCTGTGCAGGAAGAAATAAAAACTTCAGCGTATTCTCCAACTTTTAAATTGCCTTTTTCAAATACTACCACTTTATTCTGATCGGTTCTCCCATACAAATCGTGTTCACTTTTTTTAGAAGTGCCTTCAATCAATACTTTACGGGTTTTGCCAACTTCTTTCTGCATGGCCAGCAATGAATGGCCACGATAGAGTTCAACCATTTCCTGCAGCCTGCGTTTCTTTACATCCAGCGGCACATCATCTTCAAACCTACGTGCAGCAAGGGTTCCCGGTCTTTCGCTGTAAAAATACATATAGGCCAGGTCGTATTTGCAATATTCCATCAGGCTTAAAGATTCCTGGTGGTCTTCCTCAGTTTCGGTACAAAAACCGGTGATCATATCGGTTGAAATACCGCAATCCGGTATCAGTTCTCTTATGCGGTTTACTTTGGCGATGTACCACTCACGGCTGTAGGTACGGTTCATCATTTGCAAAACACGGGTGCTGCCGCTTTGCACCGGCAGGTGAATATAATTGCAGATGTTTTCGTGTTTCACGATAGTGTGCAATACATCATCAGTAATATCCTTTGGATGAGAAGTGGAAAAACGAACTCTTAACAAGGAAGAGATCAATGCAACTTTTTCCATCAGCATCGCAAAAGTTACACGCTCATCTAGCTGCTCATCTACCCAATAATAGCTATCAACATTTTGCCCCAGCAAGGTTACTTCCCTGTAGCCTTGCTCAAACAAAGTTTTACATTCGTTAATAATTGAATTAGCATCGCGGCTTCTCTCACGGCCACGTGTAAAAGGCACCACACAAAACGAACACATATTGTTGCAGCCACGCATGATGCTTACAAATGCGTTAACCCCATTGCTGTTGAGGTGTATGGGTGCAATATCGGCATAGGTTTCATCGCGGCTTAATAAAACGTTCACGGCTTTCTGGCCGGTTTCTGCTTCTTCAATAAGGCCGGGCAGGGCACGGTAAGCATCGGGCCCAACTACCAGGTCAACTAATTTTTCTTCTTCCAGAAACTGCGCCTTTAAACGCTCGGCCATGCAGCCGAGCACACCCACCAGCATGCCCGGTTTTTGTTTTTTTATCTGGCGGAATTCTGTGAGGCGCTTTCTTACCGTGGTTTCGGCTTTTTCACGAATAGAGCAGGTATTGATGAAGATCAAGTCTGCTTCTTTGTAATTGTTGGTGGCACCAAACCCGTTGTCCATTAAGATAGAAGCCACTACTTCGCTGTCGGCAAAATTCATGGCGCAGCCGTAACTTTCTATATAAAAGTATTTTTTGTATTGATCCGTCTCGGTTGCAAAAAGGGCAAATGTTTCTCCCTGCCTTGCTTCATCGTGTTCTTTGGTAGCTACATTCATCATTTACCTGCATTTTTTTAGAGCAGCAAAGATAGTTAAATAAGCCACATTGTGCCAGTATGGCAGAAGCTTTTCTGGGCGGTTTAATTCAATGGATAATGTATTCGGTACATTCTGTCTTTAAAAGCGTAAATTCACCGGCCTGACATCTTCAATTTACAATATTCCTTGTCCTGTGAAACTGAAGAACTAACCCAGTCCTGCTATCATGAGCAACAACCTTTATATAGTTCGCCACGGCAAAATGCTGATTGAAAACCGGAACAAGCCGGATTACCTGCACCTGTCTAAAGAGGGGCTTGATTTTGGGCTTTACTTAGATAATTATTTTAAAGATGTTTATTTTGATCATATACTTTTT
>JBBRCM010000115.1:0-12878 GCA_038204855.1 Chitinophagales bacterium | reverse complement strand
AATTTAAAAAAGAAACATAACAAAGACGTTATTAAAAAAACAAAGATGCCGTATTTAACAATCGAAAAAAAAGCAGACATTTTCACCACTTTTGGAGCAAAAGCTACCAACACAGGTTCTATTGAAGGACAGATCGCCCTGTTAACAGAGCGTATCAATCACATTTCAAACCACCTGAAAACCAACAAAAAAGATTTCTCTTCGCAAAGAGGCCTGATGATGATGGTAGGTCAACGCAAGCGTTTACTAACTTACCTCAGCAAGCACGACCTTACCGGTTACAGGGCTTTAATCGAGAAATTAGGTTTACGTAAATAAACTATCCATCAATGTAAATAATTTAATTCCCAACTATATTTTTCAGTTGGGAATTATTCTTTTTACAGTTTTTAATCATCTGGATTGCGGCTTTACCAAAACCTAAAATCGCCAATCTAAAATCATAAATCTATTTATGCCTTTATTAAACCCAAAATCAATAAAATTTGATATAGGTGGTGGCCGTGAGGTTACCATCGAAACTGGTAAAATGGCCCGACAGGCCGACGGTGCTGTCACCGTTCGCCAGGGCAATTGTATTTTACTGGCAACCGTTGTTGCAAACAAAGAACCTAAACCTGGACAAGGATTTTTTCCATTATCAGTAGATTATCAGGAAAAATTTGGTTCTGCAGGTCGTATCCCCGGCTCTTTCTTTAAAAGAGAAGCCCGTTTAAACGATTACGAAATTCTTACTTCAAGATTAATAGATAGGGCGCTAAGACCTTTGTTCCCAGAAGATTATTTATGCGAAGTGCAGGTGTTGGTGTCACTTATTTCATCTGATGATGAAGTAATGCCAGATTCACTGGCATGTTTGGCTGCATCAGCTGCTTTGGCTGTTTCAGATATTCCCATTCAGGAGATCATTTCAGAAGTTCGGGTAGGAAGGATCAATGGCGAATTGATTATCAATCCAACCCGTAGCCAGCTTGCAGTATCTGATTTTGAATTTTTGATCGCTGCAACCGATAAGAATATCATGATGGTTGAAGGTGAAAGTAACGAGTGCCAGGAAGAAGACCTGATCAACGCAATTGAAGCTGGTCATGCCGCTATACAATTACAAGTTAAAGCGCAGGAGCAATTAAGGGATTTAGTCGGGTCTGCAACTAAAAGAGATTACACCAAACCTTACCGCAACGAAGAATTAAACGAAAAGATAACTGCTTTTGCAAAAGATAAAATGCTTGCCATTTCTGCTTCTGCATCTGCAAAGCACGAAAGAAGCGATGCTTACGCTGCGCTTAAGGAAGAAGTTAAAACATATTTAGGCGAACAAATGCCGGAAATGCCGGAAGAAGATAAAGCTTTGATTGTGCATTATTTTGGTGATCTGCAATATTATGTTGTAAGAGATATGGTACTTAACAGCAGAAAACGTTTGGATGGCCGCGGTACAGAAGATATCCGTCAGCTTGAAATGGAAATTGATAATTTACCAACTCCACACGGTTCTGCATTATTTACCCGTGGTGAAACCCAGTCACTTACAACCGTTACCTTAGGAACTCCGTTAGATGAATTGCTGGTAGAAAGTGCCAACAAATCTGATTATACAAACTTCTTTTTACATTATAATTTCCCACCATTTTCAACCGGCGAGGTTAAAATGATGAGAGGCGTTGGCCGTAGAGAAGTGGGTCACGGTAATTTGGCCATGCGTTCTCTAAAGAAAATGATGCCGGGCAAAGATTATCCTTATACCGTAAGGGTGGTAAGTGATATTCTGGAAAGTAACGGCTCATCTTCCATGGCAACCGTTTGTGCCGGTTCATTAGCATTAATGGATGCCGGTGTGCCTTTAAAAAAGCACGTAAGTGGTGTTGCCATGGGTTTGATTAAAAAAGGCGATGATTTTGCCATCTTAACAGATATTCTGGGTGATGAAGATCATCTGGGAGATATGGATTTTAAAGTTACCGGAACACGTGATGGAATTTGCGGCGTGCAAATGGATATTAAAGTAGATGGTTTAAGTATGGATGTAATGCGCCAGGCTTTGGCACAGGCTAAAAAAGGCCGCATGCACATTCTGGAAGCCATGTATGCATGCACTCCGGCTGCACGTGAAGAAGTGAAACCACATGCGCCACGGATGGTTAAAATCATTATTGATAAGGAATACATTGGTGCGGTAATAGGGCCCGGCGGTAAAGTGATACAGGAAATTCAGCGTGAAACCGGTGCTACCATTAATATTGAAGAAGTTGATAACAGGGGCGAAGTAAGTATTTTCTCTAAAGAAAAAGCCAGTCTGGAACGTGCATTGGCATGGATAAATGGCCTCGTAGCGGTACCGGTTGTTGGCGATACCTATGAAGGAACCGTGAAGAGCATTAAAGAATTTGGTGCTTTTGTTGAGTTCTTACCAAAGAAAGAAGGTTTATTGCACATCAGTGAAATAAGCTGGAAGCGTTTAGAAACTATGGATGGTATTTTTAAAGAAGGCGATAAGGTTAAAGTTAAACTGCTGGATGTTGATCAGAAAACAGGCAAGTTTAAATTAAGCCGTAAAGCTCTAATGCCAAAGCCGGAGGCCCAACCTAAGCAAGGCGAGTAATAATTAAAACATTACATTTTCATAAACCGTAGAAATTAAAACCTGCGGTTTTTTTATTTCTTTTTTGAGCCCGGCTGTAGTTCTTTGTCGAGCTTCAGTGGCGAACTTGTTCTGTTATTCCTTCTTTTTAGTAAAAAGAAGGAATAACCACTCTTGTACCATATAACTTTATTGAGCTTTATCTAAGCGAAAATTGTTGAGTAGTGGTTCGTCAAGGCACCAAGTCTCATGCCACTCTAAAACTGTTTACACAATCTACTTTATACTACCCATCGAAACAGCCATCTCCCTACAAGCTCCCTCCCAAATTCATCATTTTTCCATCCAAATCGGTCAGAATAGCATCCTAATCCATCATTTTCGCTTCCCAATCGGTCAGAATGGCATCCTGTTCCATCAGAAACCCATTCTGCTCCATCAAAATCCCATTCCGCTCCATCAGTTTTCAATCCCGTTCCATCAGAATTGAGTTCCGTGCGGTCAGTTTCAAATCCGCATCGCCCAATCTCCCATCCGGCTTGCCCCTTTTCCCAATTCCTAAAAAAAACCAATACCTTAGCCGCATGAATTATATACAGGTTCAGCTTAATGACATTAATAATGAAAAAAGTGAATTACTAATTGCCTTGCTTGCCAATACAGGTTTTGAATCTTTTGAAGAAACAGATTCAACTTTAAAGGCATTTATTAACGAAAATGAATTCGATCAAGCTGCTTTAGACGAGATTATAAAGCCATTAAACCTTAATTATAATACTTCAGTTATAGTTCAACAAAACTGGAACGCCCAATGGGAGAGCAGCTTTGAGCCTATTGTTGTGGGAGATTTTGTTGGCATCAGGGCAGCTTTTCACAAGCCGGTTAATAATGTAAAGCATAATATCATCATCACCCCAAAAATGAGTTTTGGTACCGGTCATCATGCAACTACTTACATGATGATTGACCAAATGGAAGCCCTTGATTTTACGAATAAAACCACAGTTGATTTTGGAACGGGCACGGGAGTCTTAGCCATCCTTGCCGAAAAAATGGGTGCATCGTCTATTGACGCTATTGATTATGATGAATGGAGCATTGAAAATGCTACAGAAAATGCTGCAGAAAATAATTGCACCAAAATCAAACTTGTAAAAGCTGAAACTATTGCTACAAATACGGTGTATGATATTATTTTAGCCAATATTAACTTAAACGTAATTATTAGTAAACTGGCTGCTATTAAATCGGTAAGTAAAAAAGGCACTGTTATACTATTGAGCGGCTTTATGAAGGCTGATGAGCTTGTGATGCTAAACGAACTTATAACAAACGGCATTTCAGAGCAAAAAACCACACAAAGGGGGGAATGGATTAGCATATTGGCCCAGGTGAATTAAGAATGTAGCTGACCGATATTTTTAATACCCCCAAAACTTTATCAACAAATTGTAATCTTGTTGTTTATATCTGTCTATCTGAGTTAAATTTTCATTACTTTTGAAGTTCAACTCAAGCATAAGAAAACGGATGAAAGAACTCGTTCTCATTATAATATCCTATTTAATTGGCTCAATTCCCACCGCTCTTTTGATTAGCAAGCGTTTTTTTGGAATAGACATACGTGATTACGGTAGCGGCAACATGGGTGCTACCAACACTTTCAGGGTTTTAGGTTCACGCTATGGCACTATGGTTATGATCATCGATATTTTAAAAGGCTTAACAGCAGTAATGCTTTATAATTTTCTTCCTTTTTATATGAGTCATGAGTTGGAAAGAACCAACCTGATGCTTGGATTGGGTACAGCAGCAGTACTGGGTCATGTTTTTCCCATATTTGCAGGTTTCAGGGGCGGAAAAGGGGTTGCCACTTTATTGGGTATGGTATTGGCCATTCAACCAGTAATTGCAGTAAGTTGTATTGGTATATTTGTGCTGGTACTTTTTTTAACCAGGTATGTTTCGTTAAGTTCAATTCTTGCCGCTTTATCGCTCCCAATATGCGTACTGTGGATATGGAATGAGCATGAAGTCATGTACCGGGTTTTTGCGCTGATAGTAGCCATTCTGGTTATTGTAACCCATCAAAAAAATATTGGCCGGATTTTGCGTGGTGTTGAAAGCCGCATACCCATTCTTAAGCACAGAGACAGAAGAAAATCCAGGAGGAATCAGGACTAATCTCTATAATTACAAATTCCACATCTCACTTTATTAACTTATTTTTTTTGTATAATTATTGCAAAATAAAATATTGGTACGCCAATTGATTACCTAAGTTTATAAAACTCAAACTAAAATGAAAAAAATTCTTCTTTTCTTGGCAACGGCTTCAATTATCGTCGCCTGTAGCACAAATGCGATAACCGGTCGTAAACAGTTAGCTTTATTTGGCGAAGCCACCCTGCAACAGCAGGCCTTAAGCGAATACCAGTCTTTCCTGTCTCAAAACAAAGTAGTAAATAGCGGTTCCAGCAGAGATGCTGAAATGGTTAAGCGGGTGGGAAGCCGCATCGCTAATGCCATAACAAAATATTATACTCAAAAAGGTTTGGGCAGCGAACTTAACGGTTATAAATGGGAATTTAACCTGGTTGATTCCAAAGAAGTGAATGCCTGGTGCATGCCGGGAGGTAAAGTGGTTGTGTATACAGGCTTGCTCGGTATAACACAAAATGAAGCTGCGCTGGCAGTAGTAATGGGCCACGAAATTACCCATGCCGTTGCGCATCATGGTAACGAGCGCATGAGTCAGGGAGCTTTGGCGCAGGGCTTGGAAATTGTAGGTAACATAGCTACCGCAAATAATCCTAAATACAATGACCTGTTCAATAATATATTTGCACCTACTGCACAAATTGCGGTTCTTTTACCCAATTCTCGCAATCAGGAATATGAAGCTGACCATCTTGGATTAAACTTTGCTGCCATGGCGGGTTATAATCCAAATGAAGCAATTCCTTTCTGGCAGCGCATGGCAGCGGCATCTAATGGTCAAAAACCACCCGAGTTTTTATCAACCCACCCCGCCGATGAAAACCGTATTGCCCGTTTAAAAGAATTTATGCCAGAAGCATTAAGCTATTATAAACCCGGAGGTAAATAAAAACATATTCAAACAAAAAAACTCCATTTAAAATGGAGTTTTTTTTTGCTCAAACCTTTTATCAGTCCCATATAATGCTTAACTTTATAAGCCAAAACAGGCTGAGAACTGTAACTGAACTGCCAAAACTGATTGTTATCTGCAAAAATTTAAAGTTTTGCGCATGAAGTAAATGTTTACAAATTCATTTGTACTTCTTTTTTAATTGTTAATTGCTAACTGAATATGACTGCTCAAACATTAATCGAAAAACTGCAATTGCAGGATGAGAAAAATTTGTTGATACAGGGCCTTCCTTCATCAATTGAAAAGCAATTTGTAAAACTTACTTTTTCCAAAAGCGTTACGCCGCTGTTAAAGACCCGTAAAATAGACTTTGCACTGGTGTTTGCCGTGAGCCACCGGCAGTTGGTCGAAATTTTGAGAGATGTTATTCCATTTTTGGGAGAAAATTTTAAATTCTGGATTGCTTACCCGAAACTCACTTCTAAAATTGCCAGCGACCTTAGTCGTGATAAAAACTGGGACTTTGTATCCGATTATGGTTTTGAAGCCGTTAGGATGATCGCATTGGACAACGTGTGGAGTGCAGCCCGCTTTAAAAAGCAGGATGCAGGCGCAAAAAAAAAGATAACTTCTGCAGCACAAATCCTGCACCCGGCGTAGATTATAGAAAGCGCACTGTTTCTGTACCTGACGAACTTCAGCAATTATTTAATAAAAACAAACAGGCGGCTATTTTCTTTGAAAGCCTAGCTTTTACGCACAAAAGAGAATATGTGGAATGGATCATTAGTGCAAAAAGAGATGAAACTAAGCAGAGCCGTCTGCAAACTACTATTGATAAATTAACCGCAGGTAAGAAAAATTTTAATGAAAAATAAAAAGCATATTGTGGTTCTGTCTGGTGCCGGTATCAGTGCAGAAAGTGGCCTTAAAACCTTCCGTGACAGTGATGGCTTATGGAATGGTTATGATGTATATGAAGTAGCATCACCCCAGGGATGGCAAAAAAATCCACAATTAGTATTAGATTTTTATAACGACCGCCGCCGGGATGTGGCCGCAGCTTTACCCAATGCCGCTCATGTTGGTTTGGCCGAACTTGAAAAGGATTTTGATGTAACAATCATCACCCAAAATATTGATGACCTGCACGAAAGGGCGGGCTCTACAAGGGTATTGCACCTCCATGGAGAAATTTTTAAAATGCGGGGCGTAGCTGATGAAGAAACCATTTTCGATATCCGGGGCGATATTAGCCTGAGAGATTTGGCTGCAGACGGTACACAACTAAGACCTCATATTGTTTGGTTTGGTGAAGCTGTACCCATGATGGAGAAAGCTGCTGCTCTTTTGCACGACTGCGATTATTTTGTGGTAGTCGGTACATCGCTGCAGGTTTACCCGGCAGCATCTTTATTGTTTTATGCACCTCCTTATTTACCTAAGTTTATCATTGACAGAAAAATTCCGCCAATAGAAAAACAAAACAACCTTCATGTTATTGAAATGCCTGCAACAGCAGGTGTGGCGGAGTTAAAGAGGTTATTAGCTGAATAAAAATTCCTCCAGAAAATTACGTGCCCTGCATACTTTAATCTCGGAAAAGTAAAAATCACCAGTATCTTCGGTTACGATAACATCGCATTTATTGTTAACAGCAGCATAGTATTCAATGCCATCTTCAAAATCATTTACCTTTTTGTTTTCCAAAGCCCTTATTACTTCGTTTTTGCCTACTTCGGCAATTAAAATTTTTTCTGATAGCAATTTAATTTTTTGTTTAGCTGTCTGAGTACCGCTTTTTTTCTCAGCAAAATAAAATGCAATAGCCAGGCAAACGGGGGAGGTGTAAACTGTAAATTTTTTATTATCAGCAAGGCTTACAATCCTGGCTGCATAAGTAAACAACGGGTATTCCTTATTCAGTACCGAAACAAGGATATTGGCATCTAAAAATATCCTCATTTTTTGCTTTTAAAATATTCAGCTTTTAAATCTTTATTTTTTTTTACTTTGGTTTTATATTCAACTTCGCCCTCGGCAACCACGCTAACCCAATCTGAAATAGGTAAATCTTCAAGAGATTGGTATTTGTTGCTGGTAACTTTACTCAATAGGAATTCGGTAAGCCGGGAAAGACTTATGTTGTTATTTTCGGCATAATTTTTAGCCTTCTTAATAACCGATTCATCAAAACTTAAAGTGATTTTTGCGTCCATATCATAATTTATACTACAAAGATAATAATTCTATACGTATAACTAAAAATATTTTTTAGGTTACAGTTTCGGTAAATTTAATGGCATATTTTTCAAGTTCTTCTAAAGCAGGTTCGTAGATTTCTTTTGATGTTGGAATGTGCAATCCTTTGAACTTAATGGTTTCGTTTAAAATCAATTTTGCTGCAATGCCCAATGGCAAGCCAACCGTTTTTGCCATGGCGGTTCTCAGGCTATCTTCACCTTTTACAACAAGGCAGCTTTTTAAGTTTTTAATTTTCCCATCAAGCTCATATTCAAATTCATGCAACATCACAATCATGTCTATATCTGACGGCTCCATTTTTAGTTTTGTTTCAACTAAAAATTGTAAAATATCTGCTGATTTTTTTGCTTTTGCAGGAACAGGTATGTCATCAAACAAACCCAGGTATTCCAGCATTTTCTTATTTTCTTTATTTACAAAGGGCAGTATAGCCGACGACCATTTTGCAAATGTTAAACCGGTTACATCAATAGTTTCAGTTTCGTTTGTAAGGCCTGCATGCACAACAGCATTCCATCCTTTAAAAAAATCAACATGCCTTAAGGTGGTTCTTACAAAAGTGGCAGTATCCGGTAATTTGTAAGTATTTATATAACTCAGCGAATCCCGGTTGGGATAAAATGCGAGGTCTTTCAATCCATCAAAAACAATGGCATTAGAGCAATCAAACAGGCTGTTGTAGCTAACGTTTTTTATTTCACCGTTTTCTTTGTAAACTGCCCCCGATTGCCCGGCCATAACAATATTACGGGGGTTCCAGCTTATTTTATAATGCCATGGATTATCATCGCTCTCCGGCGCAACCAGGCCACCACAATGGCTTTTAAAAGAAGTTATTTTTCCGCCTTGAGCTTTTATTTCATCAATTATCTTCATGGCGCTCATGTGGTCAATGCCGGGGTCTAATCCCATCTCGCAGATGAAGAGTAATTTACGGTTGCTTATCTCATCTTGAAGACTTTTCATTTTATCATCTAAGTAAGATGCAGTTAACAAATGCTTCCGGTATTCAACACAATCTTTGGCAATCAAAAAGTGCAGGGCAGGGGGCATCATTGAAATTACCACATGTGCCCTTTGAATTAAAGCGCCTCTTTGCGCTTCATTGGTAACATCCAGTTGTACCGCCTCAGCAAATTTTGAGTTGTTTGTTTTTAAAAGTATCTGCTCCCGGTTGCTGTCTGCAATGATAAATTTCCAGTTATTGATTTCTACTTCTGCAATCAAGTAATCAATTAAAACCGTGGCCGATTTTCCGGCGCCAATGAGTACAATCGTTTTCAAGTAAAAAAGTTTTTTTTGCAATTTACAATAAGTGCAGAGAAAAGGAGATAAAGAGTTTACGCTGAGGTTTAATAAGAACCGTATTCTGCGAAAACTCCTGTTCTCTTTTTCTCAGCGTTTAAAAAAAAGTCAAAATATCTTCTCCACAACAACCAAAAATATGTGTAAAAATACCCCTTAAAAACACCTTTTTTTATGCGGAATAACGGGCTAAAATCGGTACTTTCGCACACGACAAAAAATTATGGAAAATAACGAAAATTTAAACGAAGAAAACCAACCTTTAGAAGGCGGAGATCTGAACAACCGTGGCCGCATTATTCCCGTGAATATTGAGGAACAAATGAAGACTTCTTACATCGATTACTCCATGAGTGTGATCGTTGGGCGTGCTTTGCCCGATGTACGTGATGGCCTTAAACCCGTTCACCGCCGTGTTTTATTCGGAATGAGTGAATTGAGCAATACCAGCAACAAGCCTTATAAAAAAAGTGCCCGTATCGTAGGAGAGGTGATGGGTAAGTTTCATCCGCATGGTGATAGTGCCATTTACCAGACTATGGTACGCATGGCACAGGATTGGGCTATGCGCTATACGATGATTGATGGGCAGGGTAATTTCGGTAGCGAAGATGGAGATCCACCGGCAGCTATGCGTTACACCGAGGTGCGTATGGAAAAGTTTGCCGAAGCTATGCTGGAAGATATTGAGAAAGAAACGGTGGATTACCAGCTCAACTTTGATGATTCACTGAAGGAGCCTATGGTATTACCAACCCGTATTCCGCAATTACTGGTAAATGGAAGTAGTGGTATTGCCGTTGGTATGGCCACCAATATGATGCCGCATAACTTAAGCGAAGTTATTGACGGTTGTATTGCATATATCGAAAACAAAGAAATAACCTGCGAAGAACTGATCAAATATGTAAAGGGGCCCGATTTTCCAACTGGTGGCGTTATTTACGGATTCGAAGGCGTAAAGGAAGGTTTATTAACGGGCCGTGGAAGGGTAGTACTGCGTGGTAAAGTTGATATTGAAACCACCAAAACCGGCAGGGAAAAAATCATTATTACTCAGGTACCTTACCAGGTTAACCGGGATATGCTGACAGCAAAAATCGGCGACCTTATCAACGATAAACAGATTGAAGGCATATCAGATGTAAATAACGAAAGTAATAATAAAGAAGGCACCCGTATTGTTGTTGACTTAAAGAAAGATGCAGTTGCCCAAGTGGTTATCAATCATCTTTATAAGCAAACAGAATTACAAACATCTTACGGTGTAAACAATGTGGCGTTGGTTAGAGGAAGGCCAAGAATTTTAAATCTTAGGGACCTTATCAGCGAATTTATTCTGTTCCGTCACGAAGTGGTTGTACGCCGCACACAATACGAATTACGCAAGGCAGAAGAGCGGGCGCACATTTTGGAAGGCTATATCATTGCATTGGATAACCTGGATGCGGTTATAAAACTTATACGTGAGTCATCTACACCAAATATTGCTCAGGAAGGTTTGATTACGCAGTTTGGCATGAGTGAAATACAGGCAAAAGCTGTACTGGAACTTCGTTTACAGAGGTTAACCGGTATGGAGATCGATAAGATTCGTGCAGAACATGCCGAGATCATGAAACTGATTGAACATCTGAAACTCATTCTTGCAAATGAAGATATGCGATACGATATCATCAAAAAGGAATTGATTGAAGTAAAAGAAAAATTTGGTGACGAACGTAAATCGGAGATTGTTTATGTGGGCGATGAAATAAATATGCTTGATTTGATTGAAGATGAAGATGTGGTGGTTACCATATCCCACCTTGGATACATAAAACGTACTTCTGCAGCAGAATACCGGCAGCAACGACGCGGTGGCCGTGGTGCCAAAGGCAGCAGCACCCGCCAGGAAGATTATATTGAAAAACTATTTGTAGCCAGCACTCACCATACCTTATTATTCTTTACCGAAATGGGAAGATGTTTCTGGCTGAAAGTATATGAGATACCCGAAGGTGATAAAACCAGCAAGGGCAGGGCATTGCAAAACATGATACAAATTCCGCCAGACGATAAGGTAAGAGCCATTATTGATGTTAAGAATTTTGATGATGAGGAATATGTAAACAATCATTACATCGTTTTATGTACCAAGCAGGGTATCATCAATAAATCAAGATTGAAAGATTTCAGCCGCCCACGTCAGAACGGTATTAACGCAATAACCATTAAAGAAGGCGATCAGTTGCTTGAAGCCAAACTTACCGATGGAAATTGTGAGATCATGATGGCTGTAAAAAGCGGCCGTGCCATCCGTTTCCCCGAGGCTAAAGTAAGGCCAACTGGCCGTGGTGGTATTGGCGTAGGCGGTATTGATGTGGATGATGCAACCGATGAAGTAGTAGGCATGGTCTGCGTTAATGTAGAGGATAAAACCAAAACAGTACTGGTGGTAAGTGCAAATGGTTATGGTAAACGTACCTTCTTGGATGATCCGGAAACAGGCGAGGCTAATTACCGTGTTACAAACCGTGGTGGTAAGGGTGTTAAAACAATCAGCGTTACAGCAAAGACCGGTTCATTGGTTGGTTTACTGGCCGTAACCGAAGCAGAAGATTTGATGATTACCTGCGTAAGCGGCATCACCATACGTATGGCTGTGAACAAGATAAGTGAGCAGGGCCGTGCAACACAGGGCGTTAAATTGATTAAGGTTGATGAAGGCGATGAAATTGCAGCTATTACGCAGCTTGATGAAAAGGAAGAAGAAACTGTTTTATTGGATGAAGCAGGAAACCCGATAGTTACTGAAGCAAATGCTGATGAAACAACAACGGATACTGAAACACTAACTGAACCGGAAGAGCCTACAGAACCAGCTGAAAGTTAATTGACAAATTTAAATAGATGAATACAAAACCCAATTGAAAGATTGGGTTTTTGTTTTTTACATTATGCGGTTGATTAATTCTTCACTTGTATATTAATCAAATAATCAAACAAACTTACTTCCGTAGCCAGTTCTAATTTTTTGCGTAAACGATAACGGCTTACTTCAACACCTCTTACAGATATGTTCATCAGTTGCGCTATTTCCTTGGTTGATAAATTCATGCGCAAATAAGCACAGAGCTTAACTTCATTATTAGATATGCCGGAGTGCTTTTCTTTCAGGGCACTTATAAAATCGCTGTGTACTTTATCAAAGTGCAGGGTAAAATTTTCCCATTCCTGGTCCATGTTATCATCTTCACTTATCGACTTGATTATTTTCTTAATATCCCCCTCTGCAGGATGATTACTGATGCCTTTCATAACATGACCCAGCTCCGTTTTCATTTTAGAAACCAGTTCGCCTTTTTTTACCAGGTGCATGGCAGATGAAGCCAGTTCAGAATTTTTGAAATTGATATCTGCTTCCAGTTTTTCATTTCGCAGAGTAACCAGTTCACTTTCCGATTTGGCTATTTCCAGGTCGTGGATATATCGCAATCTTTTTTGTTCGTCTTCATATTTTTCCTGTTGAAGCTTAAATTTTTTGCCCTGCCATTTATATAAAAAATACAGGCCTGCTGCAAACAAAACCAGGTACAAAACCTTTGCCCAGTTGGTATTATACCAGGGCGG
>JBBRCM010000114.1:0-13071 GCA_038204855.1 Chitinophagales bacterium | reverse complement strand
GCTATCTTGACGAGTATCATTATCGCTACAACAGACGAAACAGTATGAATACAATGTTTGATTTATTAGTGAAGAAAATGGTAGACAATAAACCAATAAGATTAATCACAAATAAGGGATAGCTAAACGCCTATACCTATATTGAAATTTAAACAGCAGCATAAGCCATACCTAAGCCAGCCAAAGCCCTGTAATAATCAGGTTAAACAATTTGCAGTTTTACCGCAGCACTCTTGACATCATCGGCGCAAGCCTGTCGGCCCAAAGCTTATATTCTTTACCCGATGGGTGCAGCCCATCTGCGGCCAGCAGGCTGCGGTCGGTTAATGCTTCCCGGGTTAGCGGCGTAATATCCAGGTAAGCAACGGTATAGGCATCCGTTACATTTTTATTAATGGCATCAAACCAATCCAGCTCTTTACGTATGCGTGCTGTATCGCCGCCTGCAGCAAAGGGTGTTACGCTGTAATCTGGTATAGAAACTACAAACACGTTCTGTTTTTTTCCGTTAGCCAGTTGTATGGCTTTTTCTAAAAGATTTGTAAAACGTTGTCGGTATCCCGTGGTATCGTGCCGCTGGTACTGATCGTTTACACCAATTAGCAGGCTTACCACATCGTTCGTACCGGGGTTTTTTGTTTGTATGGCAACAGCTAGGTCATCGGTTGTCCAGCCGGTTGTTGCAATATAATCTGGCAGCCCAATGTTAACGCCCGAAAGTTTCAATAGGTTGGCCGTTTGTGCCGGAAAAGATTCTGCAATGGTTACACTCTGCCCAATGGTATAAGAATCGCCAAGGGCCAGCCATTTTTTTACCGGGCTATTTGCGTAAGGCGCTGTATACCCATTGCCCGATGGCTTATACTTATTACAGGCAAATAAACTGGTGCAAAGCAATACCACAATTATTGATTTCATGTTTTAATAAACGAAAAAAGCGGTGGAAAGGTTTATTTTTTGCGTTGGGTTGCTGCAGGAGGGCATATTTTCCTGGGCCTGGTGGCTCGCCGGGCCAGCAGCTTAGCCGGGAATATTGACATAACCTATCGAAAGCAAGCAATATGCCCAGGCAGCTCAAAACATGTTGAAATAAAACGTTGCCGGAAAACAGGATTACTTTCCGGTAGATGAGTACAGCAACCGGGGCAAAAAAATGCAGGCGCCTTGGTGCCTGCAACCTTTAAACCGTGTTGTTAGTAAACCGTAAACCGATTAGTATTTTTTTACCACATTGTAGTAGAGTATCGATGGTGCACCTTCCACACCACCGGCAGCCATTTTATCTTTTAGTTCTTTGGAGTTCATCATATCATCTGCTTTCTTTTTATCGCTCACAATAAAGCTCATGTGTACCATGTTTTTATTACCAACTTCATAACTCAAAACGCGGTCGGTTAAACCGGCGTTCATACGGTTGGTTTTGTCTTCGTCAAATACTTTTTTCCAGGCGTCGTAGTCCTTTACTTTATGGCTTACCGATAACCGCAGCGGCGTGTTTGTTGTACTGGTATCCATCATCTGCACATCCAGAAACATAAATGCGGGAGCACCCTGTACGCCTTCGCTCTGCATTCTTTTTTTAAGTTCGGGCAGGGCCGCAAAGGCTTTTGCTTTTTCGGGGTCATCCATTTTAGTAGTTACCATAACCAGGGTGCTGTCGAGCGCACCACGGCTGATCACGAATTTGTGCAGTCCGTGGGCCAGCCTGAAGGAGTCGGCGGTTTCGTAACCGGCCAGCCACTTGGCGTAGTTGGATACTTTAAATTTGGCCACCATTACATTAGCAGGCTTTGCGGGTGCAGCCGGTGCTTCTGCAGCCGGGCTGTCGGTTTTAGTTTCGTAGGCTTTTTTGTCGGCGCTGCCGTTACAGGCGGCAAAAGCTATGCTGGCCAGTGCCATGCTGATAGTGAGCGATTTCATTAATTTCATGTTTGGTTGTTTTAAGTAGTGTTTAAAGAAAGTTGTTGTTGTGAAGAAAAAGTACAACAAGGTAAAAATGTTTTTCGGCAAGTGAAAGCGATTTACTGGTTATTATCCGGCGTAGGCTGAATTAATAATCTTCTCCACGGTTAGTGCAAAGCTATTGGTGGTTTTATTATACCGAAATTTTGTTTGTTGCCGGAATTTCGCTGCTTTTTTATATTTTGCATGCAATCAATAAGAACCAGATGCGTTTAATTATAAGCCAGTTCATTGCATTTCTATTGAGCCCGTCAGTATGGGTTGTACTGTTGGTTGTTTGGCAGTTTTTTACTAAAAACCCGGTTAAGCAAAAACGGATACGGTGGACTGCCCTTGTTATTTTTTTATTATTTAGCAATCAATGGCTGCTTAACTGCTATGCCCGGTTTTGGCAACCGCAGCCCACCAACCTGGGCAAGGATAGTACTTACAGTTGCGGCATTTTGCTGGGTGGCTATGGCAACCCCGATGGAAAAGATACGCTGGGCTATTTTAACAAAAGCGCCGATCGTTTTATACAGGCAGTACTTTTATACCGCTCGGGCAAAATAAAAACCCTCCTCATTACAGGCGGCAACGGAAAACAGGAGGCGAATGAATTTAATGAAACGGTATGGAGCATTGCTCAGCTGCGGGTGATGGGAGTGCCCGATTCGGTAATGCTGTATGAAGACCGGTCGGCCAATACGGCTGATAATGCTGCCAACGCTAAATTATTAATAGATTCAGCTGGTTTAAAACCGCCTTTTGTATTGATTACATCGGCCTACCACATGCCAAGGGCCTCGCTTCTATTTTCAAATGCGGGCTTACCCCATGTAATTTATCCCTGTAATTATATAGAAGGAAAAGGCAAATTTAAATTTTGGGACCTGCTACCCGACCCCAATGTGCTGCATGGCTGGAATACTTTGTTGAAGGAGACGGCCGGTTACTTGTTTTACAGGATAAAGGGTTGATGCAATTGATTGCAGCATATAAAAAACGGGCACCTTCAGCGCCCGTTCCATTTTCAACAAAAAATAAATTAACCGGCCTTTTATTGCTTTATAAACTGTTTACGTTCTGTAATTGTTGCTCCTTGTATATCGAGGTAATACATACCGTTTGACAAATTGCTTATATCCACAGCCAATGCTGTGCTGCCTGCCCCTAAGCTCCATGTAATACGCTGCATTACCCGGCCATTTACATCAATAATTTTCGCCTGCACCTTTTCTGCTTTTTTTATATTGATGGAAATATTCAGTTTGTCTTTTACAGGATTTGGGTACAGCATGAAAAGGTTTTTACTGTCAGTAAGCGGCAGGGCCACCACATTTGAATAACTGTACCTGCCATATGCATCTTTTTGTTTTAGCCGGTAGTACAAAATGTTTGTGTTTAATGCAGTTATGCCGGCATCGGTATAATTGTACTGCTGCGTACCCGCCTGGTTTTTTGCGGGTTGTTGTGTAATGGTTATGTAGTCTGTTCCGTTGGTACTTCTTTCCAGTTCAAAATTGGCTGTATTTTGTTCGTTGGTTGTTTTCCAGGTAAGCAGCGCATCGTTATTTTTTAGCTGGCCGTTAAATTCAAGCAGGGTAAGCGGTAAAACAATATTGGTGTACTCAACCCATAATTCGCCACCGTATTCATCGGTATTAAATATCCCAAAAGTAAGCAGGCCTGCCTGGGTAAATAAGCTGGGGTTTGCACCACCAGGTATGGATACATCGGAACGCATAATAGTACCTGCAGCAGTACCATCGCTGCGCCATACTTCTTCGCCATTTACCCCATCGTTGGCCGTAAAAAGCATTTTGTTATTAACAGCGGTTAAGGAACCGAAAGAGCCGTTACCGGCTCCCGGCCATATATCATTTACCAACACCGTACCGGCTGCAGTTCCATCGCTTTTCCAAAGCTCGTAACCAAAACCGGGGCTGCTGGCATTAAAAAAAAGAGTGCCGTTTAAATTGGTCAGAGATAGAGGTGCGCCACCGGTAACACCTGCGTAAATATCTTTTACCAATACAGTACCGGCGGCGGTACCATCACTTTTCCATAGTTCTGCGCCATTACTGGCATCAGTAGCATTAAAATATAGTATACCGTTTACATTACAAAAGTAAGAGGGGTAGCTATGGGCAGCACCTGCGTTAATATCTTTTACCAGTACAGTACCTGCCGCTGTGCCATCGCTTTTCCAAAGTTCAAGGCCGTTTGAAACAGTAGTTGCGGTAAAATAAACAGTGCCGTTCACATTGATAAGATAGTCAGGATAGCTGCCATTGGTGCCAGTGTAAATATCCTTCACTAACACGGTCCCGGCAGCCGTACCATCAGATTTCCACAGCTCCTGCCCCACAGTGCCGTTATTGGCTCTGAAAAAAAGTATACCGTTTACATTAACCATACTTGAAGCCTGGCCGGCACCGGTACCTGGCCAGATATCTTTTACCAGTGCAGTGCCGGCGGCAGTACCATCGCTTTTCCAAAGTTCTCTGCCATTGGTGCCATCATCTGCCTCAAAAAATAAAGTGCCATTTACATTGGTAAGATAAAAAGGAACGCTGCCATTGGCTCCCACATAAATATCTTTTACCAAAACCGTACCGGCTGCGGTACCGTCACTTTTCCAAAGTTCTGCGCCATTGGTACCATCGTTGGCAATAAAGAACAAGGTGCCGTTTACATTCGTAAGAAAGGCCGGCCCGCTCCCGGCAGTACCGGGATTAATATCTTTAACCATCACCGTGCCGCCGCTGATGCCATTGCTTTTCCAAAGCTCGTAACCATTGGTTGTGTTGTATGCTGTAAAAAAGAGGGTGCCATTTATATTGGTAAGGTACTGGGGGCTGCTGGGGGCTGTGCCGGTATATATATCTTTTACCAGCACTGTGCCGGCGGTACTACCATCGCTTTTCCAAAACTCATTTCCGGTTATACCATCATCTGCAAAAAAGTAAGCAATGCCGTTTACATTAACAATACCTGCAGTATTGCTGTTGTTTGCGCCCACATTAATATCCTTAACCATCGCAGTACCAGCGGTAGTGCCATCTGTTTTCCAGAGCTCTGCTCCATTGACGGCATCGGTGGCCGTAAAGAAGAGGGTATTATTAATATTTGTAAGAGAATTGGGAAAGCTGGAGGTACTACCGCTATAAATATCTTTTACCAGTACAGTACCCAAAGCAGATCCATCGCTTTTACAAAGTTCGTAGCCGTTTACACCGTCATTTGCTCTGAAAAAAAGCGTGTTGTTTATATTGATAAGGTATTGAGGGTTGCTGCCGGTGGCTCCTGAATATATATCTTTTACTAACACCGTGCCGGCGGCGGTGCCATCCGATTTCCAGAGTTCCTCCCCGTTTATCGCAGTAGAAGCCGTAAAGTAGAGGGTGCTGTTTATAGCTGTAAGATATTGAGGAACTCCACTATTCGATCCGGTATAAATATCCTTAACCAGTACCGTACCAGCTGCTGTGCCATCACTTTTCCAGAGTTCCTGGCCGTAGAGAGATTCGTAAGCACTAAAGAACAAGGTTCCATTTACATTAGTGAGATAACTGGGAGAACTGCTGTTTCCACCTGCATAAATATCGTGGACCAATACAGTGCCGGCGGCGGTGCCATCGCTTTTCCAGAGCTCAGTCCCCTTGATCGCATCGGTAGCACTAAAGAAAAGGGTACCGCCAATATTAGTAAAGTATTGTGCATTGCTGCCGGTAACACCTGTGTATATATCTTTTACCAATACAGTGCCCCCTGCCATACCATCGCTTTTCCAAAGTTCCAAGCCATTGGCGGCATCAGTGGCCCTGAAAAACAGGGTACCGTTTATATTGATAAGATTCTGGGGCTGGCCGCCTGCCGAACCTGCATTAATATCTTTTACCATTACAGTGCCTGCATTGGTGCCATCACTTTTCCATAACTCAAAACCGTTGGCCTCATCATAGGCAGTAAAAAAAAGTGTACCATTTAAATTGATAAGATTTTGTGGGGTGCTGCCATTAACCCCGGCATATATATCTTTTACCAATACGGTACCACCGGCGGTACCGTCTGTTTTCCAAAGCTCACTGCCCGAAGCCAGTGTTGTTGCCCTGAAGTAAGTTACACTACCTATGGTTACATATTCATTGGGAACTGATCCTGCATTGGTTGCTGCCACATTGATATCTTTCACCAGGTTAAATACCTGTGCCTGCATATATCGGGGAGGTAACAAAACTATCAGGGATAAAAACAGGAGTCTAAACATTTTCATAAAATAAAATTATTTGTTGAGGAGTGGTTTAACAGGAAACTCCTGTTGTTTGTAAAAATAAGAAGGGAAAATTTTAAAATAAAATAAACTAGCGGCACACTGTAGATTCAGTATTATAATAACGGTTTATTATGGCCGCTAACAGGTTTGTTTATAAATATACCAGAAAAATAACTCCGTTTTGTACAATCACAAACAACATGTTTTTCTTTAAACTTCAACAATCTCACAATAGAAGCCATTAGAAATATCAACAACATAAAATTAACAACCGCTGCCACAGTTGTTTAAACAAAAGCATTCCATATGCTGTTAATACCAAACTGGTGTAAGTGGCGCAATAATTATGTAACACATTCTTTATTAAACCACGAATAACGGCACGAAAAATGCTATTGCGCCTGTAACAATTTATTAAAAAAAACAAACGTATTATGAAAACGATCATGTTAATTGCATTAAGTGTTTTTTCTCTTTCGGCCATGGCCCAGGAAAAAACAGACAAAAAAGCAAAATGGAGCAAAATGAAATCAAGCATGCCGATCATGATGAATGGTGTTGGTGTAAGCTTCCAGAATTTTGATGGACTTAACAACCGCATTGCCGGTTTTCCTCAATATGATGGTTTAAACAACCGCATCTGGACACTTACTGCAGGCTCTATGCATGTAGAAAAAAACTTTGTATCGCAGATGAGCCTTACAGGTGGCAGCAGTTTAACCGGTAACCCTAATGAAAAAAGCAGCACACTGCGTACCATTGGCGGCGGTATGGACCTCGGTTACGATGTAATACCATCTAAAAACATCATGCTGTATCCTTTGGTAGGGATTGGTGCCGAAACCTTTCATGCCATTTATTACAGGGATGTAAATGCAGTTGAGTTTGATGCAGTGGCTAATTCAACCACCGTGCAAAACAGCATACGCAAAACAAAATTTGTAAACTCGGCCTTTACTTACCGTTTAGGACTGGGCTTTTCTGTAAAATCGCCTAAAGATAACGGCACTATTGGTTTACAGGCAGGCTATGTATCTGGCTTTCATGATGAAAATTGGAAAAGTGCCGAATACCAGAACCTGAGCAATGCGCCTCACGATGTTATAAAGCGTTTTTCAGTTTCGCTTATTTTTACCGGTGGTAAGATGATGGGCATGTAATCACTGAATTATTATTTTAGATTAAAGGCGTGGTAATCCCATGCCTTTTTTCTTTTTGTAACCTTTAATGGTAAAAAAAAGTGGTAAAAATATTTTGATTGTTATGCTTTACAATACTCATAGCTTTTTATAGTCCCTAAAAATTCCTTTAAACTTTGGCACGCTTTTTTGCACTTAACTTTAAACAAGTTTATTATGAAAAAGCATTTAACAACCCAAACCGAAAAACAAACCGTGCAGCCACAAGCTGGCAATAATCCGTTAAGTAATGATCCTGCAGGTTCTGCAGATATTGAAAAAGGTAAGCCCGCCGAAAACCTTACTGAAAAGCCCGATATCGTTACACCTGAAATAGAAAAACCCGATGTTCATGAAGTGCCCGAAACAGATGAACCTGAAGTGGAAAACACAGATATAGAGGAGGTACCGGATAACCAGATTGAAGAGTTACCGGATACAGATATAAAAGAAATACCCAGCCAGTAGTTGGGTTGGTTTGATAGGCTATAAATGGTATACAGTGTATCAGAAAAAGAAGGTATTGTTATTATACTGTCTTTAACTATTGCGTGCTGTGGCTTTTCCCCACACAATGCACATTTTACCTGCGTCACAATTGCATAACACAACGTTTACAATTTCTTTACGTTATAGTTTGAGATTACACCTCATAAACCCATACACATGCTGCAAAGTAAAACGGTTCTTTCACTAACTATCGATCTGCTGGCAAACAATGCCTTTAATCATTTAAAGGATGAGGAGATTTCGGCCCTGCATTATCTAATTTTAAAACTGCAGGAGCCATTAACACCCATACAACAAAACCTGTTGCTTACTTTTTGGAACCATGCTTATACCGGCGACCTGTCCGCCGCTTTACTATACCGCTGCAATACCGTGCTGCAGCAGCTTGGCCGCAGCCCGCTTGAAGAAATAATGATGGAAATAGAGATGTATTAGCCCTTTGATTAAGCCCTTAAACAATCTGGCACGCTTTTGCTTTATAATAGATAAAACAACCAATCATGGTAAAGCAAATATTTTCCACATCTGCGGGTATAATGAACCCACTGTTTCAGCAACATTGCCTGCAGGGCCGTGTACATGTACGTGACTATGCATTTTATATGCGAAAGCTTGGATTTATACAGCAGCAAAAAAATATAATTGAAAAAAGAGAAGAAAACCGTGCTAATCAAAACGGTTGAGCTTTTGTTTTAAAAAACGGTGCTGTTATCAGGAAATTAAAATCCAAATAGCAATAAGCATCTCACTTTGGGAATTTTTTCCACACTTTCGGCCGCAAAAAAAAGGGCAGGTACAATATTTTAAGAAACATTCTTTATCTGGATTTCACATTTTCTCTTTAACCCAGCCAGTTTCATAGTTAAAACAAATAAAAAAAGATTGACCGTTTTCCGATCAATCTTTTTCACTTCTACCTGTTATTAATTCTGTGGATAGCTAACAGGCTTTCATCGCTTCACAATATATATGGAGTTGTTGTGCTTTTACCACAATGGTTTTTTACCCGAGGGTTTTATACCTCCCTTTGATTTTGAAAGGTGCAGTTTGCTATGGGGATCGCCTTTGGTTGTTGCCTTATTAAAAGTATTTTTATCAAATGCCTGGATGGGGTCGGGTGTTGGCGTTGGCAGGTCTCCTTCAGGTTCCATCATCGGCTTATTATCAGCACTGTTGACGGCCTTTTCTACCAGCTCATCTGAAACAGCGGCCATTACAGGTATTGACGCCCCCGGTTTGGGTTGCGGTGTTTGCGCTGCTTTCTTTTTTGCCGCAGCTTTAATAACCGGTTTAGCAACAACCTTTTTAACTACTACTACTTTTTTAGGGGCAGCTTTTTTTGCAATCGCCTTTTTTACAATCGGCTTTTTAGGAGCGTCTTTCTTTAGGACCGCCTTTTGGGGGGCAGCTTTTTTTACAGGACCTTTGCTGCTTTTTGAGGCAACCGGTTTAGAAACAGTTTTTTTAGCAGCTGCTTTTTTTGGAGCAACCTTCTTTGGAGCAACCTTTTTTACAAGCGCCTTTTTTACAACTTTTGATTTTTTTGCCATTGTCAGTATTTTTAAAAGGGGGACAGTTTACAGTATACCAAAACTGTGCCAGTACAAAAAACCCACCTTATTACGAAGTGGGTTAATAAAAATATGTGCCAACAGTTTTGGAGGACTGTTTATTTTTATTCGTAAATATCTTTCCGGTGGCCGATAGCAACAACTAAAATGCGAAGTACTTTATCTTCTATTTCATAGATGATTCTGTAATTACCAGCTCTTGTACGATATGAGTTTTTATACCCCTTTAATTTTTTACATCCAGCGGGGCGTGGTACTGAAGAAAGATGAGAAACGTCTTCGATAATTTCATTATGAATAAACAGTGGTAATGATGCCTCCAGCTGTTTACGGGCTTGCTTTGAAAGGAGGACTTCGTAAAGAGCCATTATTTTTTCTTTCGTTTTTTCAGATAATCACTAAGGGATATATAGGCTTCCTTCTTATCGGCTTTCACTTTTTCATACAATGCAATATCTTCTTTCATCTCCAGTTCTTCAATCAGGTATTTATATTCTTTTACAGATAACTGCACAGCCGTTCTTTTGCCTTTATTATCAGTAACAAATTGTGGGTTTAATGTCATAATTGCACATTTTTATCTTTGTAAATTTACAAAATTTCAATTAATGCCTTTAAAAAAACATTTCTTCACCACAATAGTTTTAAACTAAAAAACCCACCTCATTACGAAGTGGGCTTCTTAATTTTATTATGACCGTTTTATTTTATGTCGATTTACAGTCGTTAGTTCAATGCGGTCTGCAATCGGCATAACCTGCCTGCCGGTAGGCAAGTACCATCTAAGATTTCAACTTAGCCAAAGGCTATTAAAACCAAGATGGTATTACCAGGCATATTTACCTTCTGCAATCAGCTTATCTGCAATTCTTCTTCTTGCATCTTTGCTATTGAACGGTTCTGTTTTTGTAAAACGCTTTAACCCCAGCAACATCATGCGCTGCTCATCGCCACCGGCAAATGCATTAATAGCCTCCTTACCTGCCTTATTCACTCTATCAACAGCATCATTCAGATAGCAACGCATAATATCTATCTGCATTTGCGATGCGGCTTCACCCCGCTTATCAGCCATCTTCACAACGCGTAGTAAAACACTTTCTGCTTCAAAAGTTTCTATGGCCATATCAGCAATATTCATCAGTATCTCCTGCTCATCGTTCAGTTTCATCATCAGTTTTTGTACAGCAGCGCCCGCCACCATCAAAATACATTTCTTCATGTTCACAATTGTCTTACGCTCTTTTGCAAAGGGTGTTTCATCATCACTACCAAATTCAGGAATGCTCATCAGTTCTTTGCTTACGGCCATCGCTGGCCCCATCAGGTCAAGCTTTCCTTTCATCGCTCTTTTCAATATCATATCAACGGTAAGCAAGCGGTTAATTTCGTTGGTACCTTCGTAAATGCGGTTAATACGGCTGTCGCGGTAACCACGGCTGGCGCTGTATTCATCGCTGAAGCCGTTGCCACCATGCACCTGCACACCCTCATCCACTACATAATCTAAAACTTCGCTACCATGCACTTTTAAAATGGCGCACTCTACAGCATATTCTTCTGCACCACCAAGTAAGGCTTCTGCAAAACTTTTACCCGCTGCAGCCAGTTCCACTTCTTTATCATCAATCCATTTGGCGGTGCGGTAAATGGCTGTCTCGCTAACAAAAATGCGGATGGCCATTTCGGCAAGCTTATATTTTATAGCACCAAAATTGGCAATGGCTGTTTTAAACTGCTCCCGTGTTTTAGCGTAATTAATAGTATCTGTAAGCGACATTTTAGCGGCACCAATAGCCGCTGCTGCTAGTTTTAAACGGCCAATATTTAAAATATTGAAAGCGATGATATGACCCTTGCCAATCTCTCCCAATAAATTTTCAACCGGTACCTTGCAATCCTGAAAATATAATTGAACGGTTGAAGAACCTTTGATGCCCATCTTATGTTCCTCAGGTCCCTGTGTAAAACCTTCCATACCACGCTCTACAATAAAGGTTGAGAATTTATCGCCGTCTATTTTTGCAAACACAGTATACACATCGGCAATGCCGCCGTTGGTTATCCAGCATTTTTGCCCGTTAAGGATATAATTCTTTCCATCTTCGCTGAGTATGGCTGTCGTTTTTGCACCCAGTGCATCGCTGCCACTGTTGGGTTCGGTTAAACCGTAAGCACCTTTCCATTCGCCGCTTGCCAGTTTTGGAATGTATTTTTTCTTTTGCTCTTCGGTACCAAAATATAAAATAGGCAAAGTGCCGATACCGGTATGTGCAGCAATAGCAACACTGAAAGAATAGCCACCACCCAATCCTTCATTCACCAAAGTAGAAGTGATGAAATCTTTCCCCAATCCGCCCAGGTCTTCGGGTACCGAAGTTCCCAGTAATCCCTGCTCACCAGCTTTTACCATAAGCAAAGGCATCAGGCCCGGTTCCATTTTATCAATACGGTCAACAATAGGTAAAACCTCCGCAGCTAAAAACTGAAGGCACATGTCTTTCACCATTAGTTGCTCTTCGTTAAAGTCTTCGGGAGTGTAGGTTTCAAATGCATTGCTTTCTTTGATTAACCATTCGCCCCCTTTAAGAACTGTGGTTGCGGTTATTGATGTGCTCATAAAATTTATTTTAAAAGTTTATTATCAAATCGTTGTGCGTTGCTGGTTGTTTCGGATGCTGATTGTGTCCGCTTTTCGGACAACGAACAACGCTCAACGGACAACCTATTTGAGATTATCATACACCATCTGCAAAACCTCTTTGGCAATTTCAATCTGCCCGTTTGTTACGCCCTGCAATGCTTCATTAAGTGTTGTGTTGGCCACTTCCATGCAATGTTCTTCCATTTGTTTTCCCTCGGGCGATAATACGATCAGGTTTTTGCGGCGGTCTTCTTTGGATGCGTTACGCTTAACCAGTTTCAGTTTTTCCAGGTTATCAACCAACCTTGTAATACTTGGTTTATCTCTGAAAGTTGCATCGCATAATTCCTGCTGGCTCATGCCATCAACCTTCCATAAATGATATAATACACTCCACTGTTCAATCGTTATGTCAATGTTGGCCTGCTTAAAATTTTTCTGCAGCCTGCGCCCGATTGCCGTGCTGGCTTTACCGGTTATAAAGCTGTAGAGTTCTCCCTTCTTAAATTGGTTGTTTGGCATATAGTTGTTTATGCAACTAACCAAAGATAATCATTTGTTTGAAATTTTAAAATTTATTTTTGTAGCCAACGGTACTGTATCGTGCGGCTTCATTGGCAGTTTATCCTGAACGAAGCCGAAGGACACTCTTGTACCACAATTCTTTACTGAACAATTTTCGTAAATCAATTTATATTTCGTGTTTTATTTCATCATTTCCATTCTTTTTGTAGTTTGGCTTTTTACATTCCTGTCTTTTTTAATCATGAAAAAAAAGAAGAAGGCACGACTGCAAAAAATCAGCAGTGATTGGGGTCAACAGAATTTTGATTACCGGAATTTTGATTTAATTGAAACCTATACTAAACTCAACCCTTCAATTGCCTTTCATCAACTATCTGCACAAACAATAGCAGACATAGATTTTTATCACCTGTTTTGCTATCT
>JBBRCM010000113.1:0-13215 GCA_038204855.1 Chitinophagales bacterium | reverse complement strand
GGATAGCTCCTGCAATAATTCATGATCACTTGTTCGTAAGGAGGGATTGTAACTTAATCTTTTTATTGCATCATTTTTTCCTTCCGAACTCAGGAACACAGCAGGATCAAAAATTTTTGCTGCCACTTTTTTGTATTCAGTGAATTCGGTTTCATTTACTGATTCAAGCAGTCGTATCAGGGGGAATTTCTCATAATAGGTCATAATTTTATTGGAGGTAGCAATATTCCTGATCAACCTGAAATTACCTGAGTTTTTTAATTGTTCAAAGGTTCGGTTGTTGGTGGATAATGGATTTAGCCGTGGTGCAAGTCTTGCCAGATAATACAAATTACCTGTTTTATTTGCAACCTGCAAAGGTGTATTTAAAATATTAATTACACTATCCATCATAGAAAGCCCTGTGTTCACATGTAAAATATGTTGAGATAAAACTTCCTGGTCGCCTTTCAAATCTGCAACCAGTGATTCTATGTATTGTTTTTCCCGTTGATGTTCTATTACATGCTCCAACTGATACTCTGCCAAAAAACCACAGAATACAGCAAGAAATAACATGAGAAATTCCCAGAAATAATCTTTCCAGGTTTTCTTTCCATGAGCGGGGTGGGTGTGGTGATGTACTTCCATTTCTTCTTGAGTTTGTGGTTGGTTGTTTGTGGTTGGTTGTGGTTCAACTTCGGCAATAGATTCAGCAAATGAAACTATTTCATCCGTCGGTTCTTTATTTACCGGTTGCTCTTGCGGAATTTCTTCCGGGGGTATATTTTCTTCTTCGCTCATTTTATTCCAGGTGATATTCTTTCTTTAAAAGCAAAATTAATTCCTTGGCGCTTGATATGGCGGCGGGATAGGTGTTGGTTAAAACCAGGTTTAGTAATCCTCTTCTGTTTTCGAAACTATTGGCATATTCATTCAACAGATCACTGTCGCTGTTTTGAATCGGAATTATATTTGTCATTAATGAATCCGCCAATTGCAAAGTATCAGTAGGTAATACTTTTGAATAGTATGTGTAAAAGTGATTATTTACTATCCTGCTCCTTATTTCCAATGTTTTTTCCCGTCGTTCCCGGTCACCATTATTTAAACTCCGCACATAGCTCTGCCTGGCATAATATGAACTGATCTTATTAACCAGTTCTTGATTTCTAAAATACCTTAAATTGCCAGATTGGGTTAGCTGAATAAGTGTAGCATCATTCCAAATAACCTGCGGTGATAGAGTACCAATTTGAGAATGATAATAAAATGAGCCGGGAACCTTGTTTCCTGAAACTCCTTTATATACAAACGAACTGATACTATCAAAGCTTACCAAGACCTTCTCTAATTGGTTAATACCGTTTTTAATAGCAATTGTGTCGTTTTCCAGATCTTTAATTAATAAGCTGGCATATTCTCCGGCCCGCTCTCTTTCAATTTTATGTTCTAACTGATACTCTGCTAAAAATCCGCAGAATACAGCTAGGAACAGCATTAAAAATTCCCAGAAATAATCTTTCCATGTTTTCTTTCCGTGGCTTTCGTGTGCGTGGTGATGAACTTCCATATTTTTGTTTAAATCGTTAAATTCGTTTGAGGGTTGTTCTCCTGTTTCAGGCACAACTTTAGCAGCAGATGAAAGATTTTCATCTGGCACATTTTTCGGAACCTCATTTGGTTCTATGTATTTATTTTCTTCCATTATTTATTCAGATGGTATTTTTTTGCAAATAATCTCTTACCCGGATATTGTATTTTTTAAGTGCCTGCAAGTCTTTGAGGTAAATAGCGTACTGCCTTTTTATTTCCTGTACGGCATTGAAATATTCTGTTATGATCATACTATCATAAGTAAGCAGAATGCCAGGTTCCGGATAATTAATTGGTGAAACTATCGAAGGCGTACGCAAATCATTAGCTGTTGTTCCAAGTTCCGGGCAGCATTTAAGATCAAACAACTTAAACGTCAATAACATAATTGGAACTCGCAAATCTTTAACCCCTTCGCTTATACCAATACTGGATAATCTTACTTCTGCATCATAAGCAATAATACTGTCACTGGCAGCTTTATCAGAAATAAGCCGCAAACCACCGGAATTTTTTAATTGCTGAATCGTTCTATCTGTGTAAATAAAATCAGGATAGGCAAAAGTTTGCCGGTAATATTTATATATGCCATTGGCGCCGGTTGAGGGAGATACTCCCCGGATCTTTTGCAGTAAAGTATCCAGTAATTTATCCTTTTCAACGAAAGCAGGAATCAATTGGTCAAGCTGCTTGCTATCAATCTCAAGATCCTGCAAAAAAGAAGATATGTATTGGCGACCCTTTTGTTTTTCTATCAGGTGCTCCAATTGATACTCGGCAAGAAACCCGCAGAACACAGCGAGGAACAACATTAAAAATTCCCAGAAATAAGATTTCCAGTTCTTCTTTCCGTGGGTGGGGTGGGTGTGATGATGTACTTCCATGTCTTCAGTTTGTTGTTGGTTGCCCTCCTTCGCTGAAGCTTCGGAGGCTAAATTTGTAGTTTGTTGTTGTTCTGTCCCGCTTGAAGGCGGGATTTCGCTTTGCTCAACTTCGGTATCAGGTTCAGTAAATGAAATAGTCTCATCTGCTGGTATTTTATTTGTCGGTTGCTCTTGCGGCGGTTCTTCCGATGGTATTTTATTTTCTTGGCTCATATTATTTTAGGTGGTATTCTTTTTTTATCAATTCAATTAGCTGTTCCGCACTTTGCCTCAGTTTCATATAAAGTGTAAACTGCTGCCGTATGTTTACTTTTTGGCCCATCATAAAATTTAATTGTTCTTTCAGTTCTATGGTATTAATATTAATAAATATTGAGTCAGGAATATTAGCTACAATGGCTTCACTTGAATTATCAATATAAAGCGTCAGCAGATCATTTGGGTTTACCAACTTCTCTGCATACCGGTTGGATAGCTGCCCGTTCATAAGATAGGCATCCCTGTACAGGTCAATGTAAGTCCACTGCATATCGTAAGCAGCAATGGAATCTGCTACAGCTTTTTTCTTTACGAGGCGCATGTTGCCGGCATTTTTCAGTTGGCTTATCGTAATGGTGTTGCGGTCAATTCGCTGGTCCCAGGTGGTTCTACGGATGGTTTTAAAAAGCTTACCGGGTATTGATGTTACATTTTTGTTTGTATTAAAAAACATAAATACAGTATCAATAGCTTTTGTTTTTCCTTCCTTGCGGGGAAGACCGTAATCGATGGTCGCAAGGTCTGTTTTCAAGTCGCTTAATAACGATTCCATGTATTTTTTTTCCCGCTGGTTCTCAATCACATGCTCCAACTGATACTCTGCCAAAAATCCACAGAACACCGCCAGGAACAACATTAAAAATTCCCAGAAATAATCTTTCCATGTTTTCTTTCCATGTGCGGCGTGGGTATGATGATGTACTTCCATGTCCTTTTCAGTTTGTGGTTGGTTGTCCTCCTTCGATAAAGCTTCGGAGGATAAATTTATGGTTTGTTGTTGTTCGGCTTCGGCAATAGGTTCATCAAATGAATTGGCTTCATCTGGCGGTTCTTTATTAACCGGTTGCTCTAGCGGGGTTTCTTCCCGGGGTATATTTTTTTCTTCGCTCATTTATTTTTTAAATTGGTTATATAAAAAAGCACATAATAATCCTATGGCAAAATACAAGAGAAATTGTAGCAACCTTCGCTTCCAGATTTTATTTGGTGCTTCCATAGTTCTGATTTAACTCTGATAATGTATTAATGCATTCCTTTTGTACCTAAAAAAATCAATAACCTCGTTGCTTTGGCTTTTATTTTTTCAATCCAATATAATTGCCGGAAGCAGCCCTTTCGGAAAGAAGTAATTTCATTAAAATACCTGTTGATTTCTTTTGTATCCGTACTTAATAAGGTTATTTTACTATTCGGGGTTGTTTTACTCAATTTAACATATCCATATCCGATCATGGAATTATGAGCATTGACCGCTATCTGCTGCTGATTTTCCAACACCTCTTGATGAATAAGCATTTCACGTACCATAGCATCGTATCCAATGATACTATCAACAATTTCTTTATCCTGTATCAGGCGGAGACCCCCTGCAAATTTTAACTGTTGAATGGTTCTGTCGGTATAAATAAAATCTGAAAATCCGCCAGCATTTTCCACAATAGTTTTTAAACAATCGGGAGACCTTATTCCATGGGTGATCGAATCAAAACAGGCATCCATATCTTTTAGCAAGGATTCCTTTTCAGTTAATTCAGCGATCTGAAAGCCACACTGTATAGTGTCGGTTTTCAGGTCTTCGTATAAAGAATGGATGTATTGCTTTCCTCTTTCTTTTTCTATCAGGTGCTCCAGCTGGTATTCTGCCAAAAAACCGCAGAACACAGCCAGGAAGAGCATTAAAAATTCCCAGAAATAATCTTTCCAGGTTTTTTTGCCATGTGAGGCGTGGGTGTGGTGGTGTACTTCCATGTTATCGGTTTCTGGTTTGTAGTTTGGTGTTTGTGGTTCTTCGACTTCGCCAATAGGTTCTGCAGATGAAACTATTTCATCCGTCGATGCGTTATTTACCGGTTGCTCTTGTGGAGTTTCTTCCGGGGATATATTTTTTTCTTCACTCATGTCATTTTTTAAAATAGCTGTATAAAAATGCGGCTGTAAATCCAATGATCATATAAATGACCAATCTAATAATACGATGTTTCATGGGTTCTTATTTATTCCAGGTGATATTCTTTTCGTAATGCTTCCTGAAGTTTGCTATTCAGACTGCTATAAATCCGATATTGAGAATCTCCGGTTCCTTTTAAGATAATTTTATAGATGCTGGTAGTATTCGTGGCTTTTTTTCTTTCAAAAATTTCAGGTTTATCAAAATGGAACTGTACATCCCCACCGGTTTTTTCATATTCTTTTAAAAAGGTCACAAAAAATTCATTCGACCGGCCAGAAATACTTTCGTACCATTTCGCATCATTAAATTGTAACAGGAATGGCCAAATATTTTCACGATAAAAAACTTCTTCAAAAGCATTTCTTTTACGCAGGTTAGCAATGGCTATAGACAGATCGCCTGTAAGTTTTTGCAACTCCCTGCTTTTGAAATACCGGAGTGAACCAGAATTTTTTAATTGTTCCAATATAGCATCCCCAGGTTCAAAAAAAGAAGGACTGAAGGTATAATATCCATACAATAATTCAATGGTGAAGGTATTGGAACAATCGGTAAGGCTGCTGTCCTGAAAATAACTTTGCAGGTACTTCAATGCCGTGTATTTTCTCATCCGAAAATTCTGTATAGTTTTTAAAGCAGCAGAATCATTTTTGAGTTCACTGTAAAAACTGGCGGCAAGTTCCTTTGCCCTATCTCTTTCAATTTTATGCTCCAATTGATACTCTGCTAAAAATCCACAGAACACAGCAAGGAACAACATTAAAAATTCCCAGAAATAATCTTTCCAGGTTTTTTTTCCGTGGGCGGCGTGGGTGTGATGATGTACTTCCATGTCCTTTTCAGTTTGTGGTTGGTTGTCCGCCTGCGCTAAAGCTTCGGTGGATAAATTTGTAGTTTGTTGTTGTTCAGCTTCGGCAATAGGTTCAGGAGATGAAACTATTTCATCCGTCGGTTCATTCTCTACCGGTTGCTCTTGCGGAATTTCTTCTATATTTTCTTCTTCACTCATCGTTTTTTATTTCATTTTTTCACATTGGCTGCCATTTTTTATAAGTGGCGCTTCGCCACAGCCATTCCAGTGGTCCATAGTTAAAATATGTTAACCAAATGCTGCTGATGATGATCTGGATGATGAAGAAACCTATCCCAAAAAATGTAAAATAGACCGGGCCGATGGTACCCATATAACCAAGGCCTGCACCCAGGAAAAAAAAATTGCCCACCAATGACTGCATGATGTAATTGCTGAAAGCCATTTTGCCTACCGGTGCCAGTACGGATAATATTTTTTTACCTGCTGCTGTTTGAAAACTTAACATAAACAAGGCAACATAGGTCATGGCCAGTGGCACAACACCCAATGCATAGGCCAGGGTTTGATAAAAGCCGTTTATCTTAAGGTTATAATAATCAGCATCGTACCAACTCATGTAATGTGCCAGCCAGTAATTGGCCGGAAGCCCGACCAGCAGGCCAAAACCAATGATACAGTACAACAGTTTTTTATGCTGTGTAATATTTTTATAAAAATCTGAACGGCCAACTACATAACCGATAAGGAACATGCCCAACACTTTGGGAATACGGCTCACAAAAAATAAATACCCGTACCGGAAAAAGAAACCGGAAATATCCAGTTTAAAAATATTCCACCAGTTACCATGCTTTAATAAATTTTGAAAATCTTCTTCTGACCTGGTGCCGTTTAGATAGTGATCAACCCTGCCGCCGGTTTCGTATAAAATTCCTGCGGGTGCATTTAACCAGGGCCATTTCATTTTAGCGGCGTATAAAAGAATGGGCAATAAAATCAGTATGATACCTGTGATCAATAATGTTTTATCAGAAAATTTTCGGAATGGCAATAATAAAAAACCCAGCAGGGCATAAAAGAAAACGATATCGCCAGGCCATATCATTAAATGAATGGCACCAAGCAGCAGCATAAACACCAGTCTTCTTTTTACAGTGGGAATAGCATCAACACCTTTTGCCAAACCTCTTTTTACCTGCAGGGCAATGCCCCAGCCAAAAAGCAGACTGAAGATGGAATAAAATTTTCCTTCAATAAACATGTGGTGCAGGAAACTCATTTTATGATCCAG
The DNA here is from genome assembly GCA_038204855.1 of Chitinophagales bacterium. Lineage (GTDB taxonomy): Bacteria > Bacteroidota > Bacteroidia > Chitinophagales > Chitinophagaceae > Ferruginibacter. Next base: position 6,442 of record JBBRCM010000113.1, on the reverse strand, counting down.
TTCGGGTAAAAGCATGGGGCCGGTAAGGTGTGCACTTTCCCGGTACCAGCTAAAACCACTGCCAAGGTTGGCAATAAAAATACCCAGGATGGCAAAGCCGCGGAGTACATCCATAAAAATTTCTCTTTCATTAGCCTTTACAGGAGATAGTGCTTGCATACAGTTGGTTGTTTGGTATAAAGAAAATAGAAATGTTCTTTAAAGAAAAACAAATTAACTGAGATGGCAAAGCATTTGGGCTATCATTGGGGCTTGTAATCAAAAACCAGCACCGCATTTTCTTCCAGGCTGGCGCTGGCAAATAATTCGTAGCGTTTTTTACCTGCGGTGATAACAACGAGTGCAGTGTTGGGCGGTATGCTGCCGAGGTTTTCGGCAAAAAGGGTTATCTCGTGCCGGGGTTGTGTGAGATCCAGTTCTATATTCAACTCTATTCCTTTTTCTGAAAGCAGTTGGTGAGTGAGCAGCATTTTGCCATTATACAAAATGCTTACGGTATCGCCATCCACAATGGCATTGTCGTACACTTTTAAATTGATGGTTTTTACATTTACTTCCAGGTGACTTTGCTCAACATTTTTGCGCTGTGTAACTGTTTTAGGCAGGGCAATGCTGTCTTTTTTTATTTCAACAGGCGCCAAAACAACAGGTGGCAGGCTATCTTTCGGTTTTACCGGTAACGGGGTTTGTACAACAGGAGGAAGGCTATCCACAGGTTTGGGAACAACTTTTACAATGCCATCCGTTTTAATTTTATCCCTGGCAATACAGTCCTGCATCAGGTCGGTTAATTCATATGGCTGGTCGGCTACTTTTTTTATATGCACGTACTCTGAAGAGTCGTATCCTATATAAGGTTCAATTTCGATGCCGAAAATAGAGCGCCGTTCCCGGTACTCTATGGTTCTTGCCGGTTCCTGTACCAATATCTCCGCACCTTTTTTTGTTACCAATTTTAATTTTAGATTCATCAGTATATGCTCACCGGAATTTTTTAAAAAATATTTACCGCTGATTATCAGGCGCTGTTTTTTAGTATCAAAATAACCTTCAAAAAAAGCTTTGCAAAAACTTTTTTTATCGGCTAACACATGATCTTCTGTGTAGCCACAAATTTTATTGCCTGTCTGAATAATATTTAACCGCAAAAACTGGTCGGTACCAAGTGCGCCTTCCCAGGTGCCGGTTAAATCCTGGGCAGTTAAATTAATTGCCGAAAAGACGAAAGCCAAAAAAATAATATGGAGTTTTACTTTGCGCATTGCTTCCTAAATGTACTGCAAAAAAATCAGGGAAAATGTTAACCTGCGGAAAAATTAGCACGTAGATAACGCAGATGCCGAAAGGGGGTTACATTTATGCTGCAATGCCTGGAGACAAAATAAATCATGCAGCCATCAACTCAACCAGTTCTTTAATAATTCTTATCAATTCTTTTTTACGTGCCTTCACTTCTTCCATGTTTTCAAAATACATCATCCGCCGGTCTTTATAGTCACCTTCCAGCAAGGCCGATTTTATTTTAACAATAGCCGGATGATGAAATATAAGATGTACATGCTGCTTTGCTTTTACATGAATAGTGGCCAGGTCATCGATGTAGAAAAAACTGGGGGCATTCCATTTTACCCGTTCGGCTATTTTGCGGTTAGATCTGATAATGGCTCTCACAGCTTCTATTTCAGCCTTCATCGGATGATCAAGCAGCTTCATAAAAGCATTTACTTCTTCTGTTTTATTTTCAGTATCCATTTATATAAACTACAGCAGATAACCGGTTTGAAGGTGCTGTAAAATTTATAGTAAAGTAACATTTTTTATTTAAAAAGCTTAGGCCAGTTTAAATCCGCATTTTTTTTAAGGGTAGCTTCGTTTTTATTCCAGTCTTTTAATGTGTTGGTAAAATACCTGTTATAAAACAAGTATAACTTCCCATTCACTATTTTAAAAGTTTCGGGGTCAATGGAAACCTTCTCTCCGCTATTGCCCATGGCATAGGCACACCAGCCGCCATATTCTGGTTCATACTTAAAAGGAGCTGCTTTAAAAGCGTCTTTATTTTCTACCGAAGAAAAATAATACAGAGTACCCTGGTGTGATACAGCCAATTCTTTTTTACCCTTAACAGCTTTGTTTTGGGTAAAGTAAGCTACTGGATCGTAACCCTTTATCGCAATACCGCTTTCGAGGTTAAAATGTTTTTTTCGTAAAGTAACGGCGTCTTGTGCGGTTACTGATAAACTAAGAACAGCCATGGTTATCAACCCAAATAAGTATTTCATGATTTATTATGTTTAGTACACAAAAGTATCTTCAAATTTTGTTATATGCTGTCGGAGGGCTGACATGAAAATAATGTTTGCAATTAATTAACAGTTAATAAGCCCTTTTTAATAGTATCTACGTAAATTGAGCGATAAGGCTCAGTTTATCTGTAAGTTTGTTTTAAGATGTCGTTCAGCAGACTATTGCATTTAAGAACTTAGGCTAAAATTGCATTTAAAATACAGCGAATATGGCTAAAACAATTTTTATATGGGTTTTGCGGATTCTTGCAGCGGCCATATTAATTATGACTTTGTATTTCAAGTTCACAGCTCATCCGCAGTCGGTAAAATTATTTACCGCACTGGGTATGGAACCTTGGGGCAGAATTGGAACCGGTGTGTTTGAACTCATAGCTTCCATATTGATTTTAATACCACGAACAACTTTGTTAGGTGCTTTAATGGGATTGGGATTGATGGCAGGCGCAATTTTTTTCCATCTCACCAAATTGGGTATTATCTTTGACGGCGACGCAGGCTTATTTACTTATGCAGTAATTACATTTATTTGCTGCCTGTTATTAATCATTATCTATAGAAAAAATATACCACAACTTTTAAAACTTAAGTTTTGACAAGCGTATTTAACAAGTCTGCAGAGGCATTAGACAGCCTGGCAAATGTATTGCAACAATTGCCTGACACTATTAGTTATTGCAATCAATGCGAAGCATTAAGCAATGCAACCATCGGGCAGCATACCCGGCACATTATTGAATTGTACCAGTGCCTGCTTGCAGGTTATCCTTCAGGCAAAATAAATTATGATGGCCGTAAGCGTAAAGCGCTTTACGAAAATGATAGAGACGCTGCGATTGCAGTAATCAAAGAAATTCAGCAAAACCTGCAGCAAGCCGATAAACCCGTACACATATTTTGTGGTACAGATGATAATTCTGTTTGTATTGAATCTAATTACTACCGGGAGGTTTTGTACAACCTGGAGCATTGCATACACCACCAGGCTTTAATTAAAGTAGCGCTGCTTACTATCAAAAACATCGATATAGACAGCGGCTTCGGAGTAGCCCCATCAACTTTACAATACCGACAGGAATGTGCACAGTAAGTTTTGTACGGGCAAACGGTTCTGTAATTATAACCTCAAACAGGGATGAGCATATACAGCGTGAAAATGCCGCTGCACCCGCCTTTCATATTTTACCCGGCAAAAAAATAATTTTTCCTAAAGATGCCCGTGCAGGCGGTACCTGGTTTGCCGCTGCAGATAGCGGGGTGGTAGCGGTTTTGCTTAACGGGGCTTTTAAAAAACATATTCCCCGGCCACCTTACCGCAAAAGCCGTGGCGTTATTTTGCTTGAAATTATAGAAGCTGGTAAACCAATTTCTTTTTTTAATACTTTGAATTTAGATAATATTGAACCGTTTACCGTTGTGCTTTATCAGCCGGGTATGTTGCACGAATTGAGGTGGGATGGAACCGGTAAATATGAAAAACGACTAGATATTTCGGGTAACTATATCTGGTCATCCTCTACATTATATACCGATGAAATAATTGAGCGGCGGGAGCATTTATTTGAACAGTTTATAGATGCGCCCGCCGGTATTAGTGCCGACTGCATTTATAATTTTCATGCCAGCAATAATGATGATAATGAAAATGGATTTATCATTAATCGGCAAACCGGTATGAGAACATTCAGTATTACCCAGGCGGTTATAAACGATAATGTTGTAAACTTTTTACATACTGATCTGCTGCAGCAAAAAACGTACACTGAAAAAATGGTTATAAATCAAGATGCAATATCTATTTAAGTGAAGCAATTCAAACTTTTTATTCATAAACTTACGCACTGGGAGTACTGGTCTTTTGATGTTGTTTATATACCCATGTATTTTGTGTGGTTTTATTATGCAGCAAAGGCCCGCTCTTTTTTCTTTTTTAATGCCTCCAATCCACTCATAAAAAATGCCGGATTTTTGATGGAGTCTAAAAAGGAGATTTACGATATTATTCCTGCGCAGTTCATTCCCAAAACTTTATTTTTTAAATTAGGAACCAATGCGGATGAAATTTTGAAGGCAGTTGCAGGTTCTGGTATTTCTTTTCCCTGTATTGCCAAACCCGATATGGGCGGAAAGGGCAGGGGGGTTGAAAAAATATATGCATTGAATGATATTGCCGGTTATGCTGCCAATATTAAAATGGATTTTCTGGTGCAGGAGTTCATTCCCTATCCTGAAGAAGTCGGTATTTTTTATTGCCGCATGCCCGATCAGGCTGATGGCTTTATCAGCGGCATTGTTGCTAAAGAATTTTTAATTGTAAAGGGCGATGGAACTTCTACCTTAACACAACTGATTGAAAAAGACCCACGCTATCATTTTCAACTTTCGGCTTTGCAAAAGCTGTATGGCGAAGCGTTGAATACTGTTTTGGAAAAAGATGCCGTAAAAAATTTAGTACCTTACGGCAATCATGCCCGTGGCGCAAAATTTATCGATGTAAGTCTTTGGGCAGATGCGGCTTTTACAAAAACCTGGGACATGATTCTTAAACAGATACCTGAATTTTATTTTGGAAGGCTTGATATTATGTACAGCAATGTGGAAGATTTAAAAGCGGGTAAAAATTTTTCGATTGTAGAACTGAATGGCGCAGGTAGCGAACCCACTCACATTTACGATCCCAGGCATTCAATCTTTTTTGCCTGGAGAGAAATAGCCCGGCATTTTAAGCTGCTGTGCGATATCAGTATAAAAAACCACCAACGCGGCTTTAGATATTTAACAGTAAAGGAAGGTATGCAGATGTTTAAAGAAAATAGAGCTGTTATGAAAAACCTGGATAAATTTTAAAAGAATGGCAAACAAAATAAGAACAAGACTGAAATGGAGTTTTCTCATTTTTTTATTATGTTGGATCATTATGGCACAAAGTTGTATGAAATTCAGGATCAGCGACAGTAAGGCAAAGCAGGAGTTTGAGCAAAAAGGTCTGCAAATCAGTTTTCATTATACCGATGTTAATGGAAAAGGATTGCATTATGCCAAGTCGGGTTCTGATACACTGCCCACTTTATTTTTTATTCATGGCTCGCCAGGTAGTTGGGATGCGTTTAAAATATACATGATGGATAGTGCTTTGCTGCAGCATTTCAGAATAATTTCTATTGACAGGCCCGGCTTTGGATACAGTGGTTTTGGTACAGCTATGCACCTGGATGAACAGGCCGTTTTGATTAACACAATAATTGAAAAGGAAAATAATCATAAACCCCTGCACCTTATTGGTCACAGTATTGGCGGTCCGGTTATTGTAAAACTGGCGCAACTTTATCCTGATGAAATAAGTTCGTTAACCATACTGGCCGGTTCTATTTCTCCAAAAGACGAACCTAAAGAATATTGGCGGTATTTATTTTTATACACGCCGCTGCATATACTAATGCCCGGTGCTTTCAGGCCATCTAACGATGAAATTGTTTATTTTAAGAAAGACCTGTACAGTTTAGATACGGGTTATGCAACTGTAAAAATGCCCGTTACATTTATTCATGGTGATGCCGATAAATTTGTTACCGTAAAAAATGTGGAATATGGCAAAAAAAAACTAGCCGCAAATTCCAATGTAAAAGTGATCATCATACCCGCAGCGAGCCACTTTATACCATGGGAGCATTTTGATCTGATAAAAAATCATTTGCTTTCCCTTGCTGCAAAAAATTAACCATTCCCGAATAAGCGATATGCAATATCAATTTACACACAATTTTATCGTGCCGGTTGTTAAACCCAGATTTTGCATTTGAAATCTACTGCGGCTTCCAAATCCTTCACAGCTAAGCCTTTCAGAACATTTTTTGAATTCAAAATAGTGCACTATTCTTTCATCCAAAAAATAACCTGAAACCCTTATCTGTTTTGTATTTGAAACCCTCGCTACGATTTCAACTGCAAAATCTGGGTTTAACGGCTTAGTGGGTATAGCCACGCTCTCATATAATTTTATAGGTATAGGCGTTTAGCTATCCCTTATTTGTGATTAATCTTATTGGTTTATTGTCTACCATTTTCTTCACTAATAAATCAAACATTGTATTCATACTGTTTCGTCTGTTGTAGCGATAATGATACTCGTCAAGATA
>JBBRCM010000112.1:0-13285 GCA_038204855.1 Chitinophagales bacterium | reverse complement strand
TCAGCCATATTATTCATGAAAGCACAGTAAATCGTACGAAATGTAAAACAAATATCAGAAATAAACTTTTAAGTAGCTCCCTTTAAAATTATTTTTTGGAGTACCGGAACCGGTATCAAAGCGGGCACTGTAAATTTCTCCAATCGCAAATACAAAGGCATCAACTCCCCAAATAATCCGGTAGAGGTGATGCCTTTTTAAAGTAGAATTAAATACGGTTCCTGCCTTGTTACGGCGTAGCATCATCTGAGTCCTGCTCCTGCTGGTCGTCATTTGACCAATCCCGTAAAGCATCTTTCACCTTAGCTATAAACCCTTTTTTTTCTTTTGGTGCATCTGCAGCATCTGGCTGCAGATCACCTGCATTTGCGTCCTCATTTTTTGGTTCGATACCTGCGCCTTCATTTTCGCCACCCGGCCAGCGCATAATAGAAATGAATGTTTGTTGCATGATGTGTATTTTTTTAAATGAGTAATTACCAATTTTTACTGTATCAAATATAACATAATAAACGGGAGTACCTGCTGGGCAATTTATTCAGGATGTGTATTTTTACACCGGTCCCGGTTTTTCCTTAAACCGATAGCGGGCGCCGTCACCTTATTTTTTGGTTTGGTAATTCATTTTAAACAACGACCGGCTGTAGCTGTTAAACTATGACAGATATCATTTATAATTATGATAATAGGAATACAAAAAGAATGGATAAGCTTTCTGAAAGGCTTACACAACCAACCTTTTAACTATTGATAATTTTTTCAGCAGCTTCCATATCTTTTGAAAATATCTTTACCTTAATTCCTCCGCCGGGATTGAATCCTACTACGTCTTCCTTTTCAATAAAGGAATCTATTCCTGCTGCTTTTAGCGTGTCACGAACAATATTGGCTTCCAGCTCATCATTGTATGTGTAAAGCAGAACAGTGCTGTCTTGTGTCATAATAATAATTTAGTGTGTGTTTATAAAAATTCAGTTTACAGTATTGGCTGTTCAAAAATTACGCCATATATTTTTAAACGCTTTCAACCCGAAAGGCTTGAAGTAATTATGAGGAAGAAAGTGATTGCGTGTTGAAAATCGGGTCAGCATTTAAGTCGCTAAATCACATCACTTAAAATTCCTGCCTCCGGGAAATATTTTTTCGTGTTCAACTTCCTGTGGCTGCGATCTTTTATTCAAACCCGCCGGTAATGATCTTTCATCGGGATAAGCCAGCGTTAACAGGGGCAGGTCTTCCTTGTGCGAAGCAGTAAGCACTTTAAGCAGTGAAGAAAAATTGTAACAACGTTGAACGATCACATGTATCACTTCGCCTTCAATCTGTAATTTACCTTCCACCATAATCAGGCGTGACTGAATAATTTCCTTGCGGTATTTTTCAAACAGTTTTTCAAAGATAACCAGGTTGGCAAAACCGGTTTCATCTTCAATGGTCATAAAACAAATACCCGCAGCAGTGCCCGGCCGTTGACGTACCAATACCAAACCGGCAACTTTTACTAATGTGCCATTTGTAAGCGTTGCTAATTTATCGGTTGCTGTAATGTGCAATTGATCCAGCTTTTCTCTTATAAAATGCACGGGGTGCGCTTTTAATGAAAGGGAAGTGGCTGCATAATCGTGTACCACATGTTCCGATTTGCTCATAACGGGTAATGCAATATTTTCTCCGGTTGCATCTGCAGCGGGTTGCCCGTGAAACATGGCAACCGGCCTGTCTTTGGTGGATACTTCCCACAAAGCCTCACGCCTGTCGAGCCCAATTGAATGGAAAGCATCTGCATCTGCCAGTCTTTCCAAAACTGCTTCGCTCAATTTTATATCACGCAGTTGATTAATGTTGAAATAATTTTTATTTCTGTTGGCAATCAGAATATCCATATCTTCTTTTCGTAAACCTTTTACCTGGCGAAAACCAAGGCGCAGCACACAAAATTTACCCGATTTTTCTTCGAGCGTATTATCCCAATATGAATAATTAATATCAACAGGTCTTACTTCAACATCATGTTTTTTTGCATCGCCAATAAGTTGCGCAGGCTGATAAAAACCCATAGGCATACTGTTGAGTATGGCCGCTGCAAACACATCAGGGTAATACCATTTTAGCCAGGATGAAACATAAACAAGCAAAGCAAAACTGGCCGCATGACTTTCGGGAAAACCATAACTGCCAAACCCTTCCAGTTGTTTAAACACCCGCTTGGCATATTCAAGGCTGTAGCCATTCTTCATCATGCCTTTGATGAGTTTTTCCTCGTATTGCGTTACCAGTCCCTTTGCTTTAAAAGTGGCCATGCTCCTTCGTAAGCCATCTGCTTCGGCAGGCGTAAAGCCTGCGGCAACAATGGCTATCTTCATAGCCTGCTCCTGAAAAAGTGGTACGCCCAGCGTGCGGCCTAAAATATCTTCCAGCGCTTTGGATGGATATTCCACAGGTTCCTCTCCATTGCGGCGCCTCAAATACGGATGCACCATATCTCCCTGTATTGGCCCGGGCCTAACAATGGCTACTTCAATAACAAGGTCGTAAAATGTACGTGGCTTTAACCGGGGCAACATGGATTGCTGCGTCCGGCTTTCAATCTGAAACACACCAATGGTGTCTGCATGGCAGATCATTTCATACACAGCAGGATCATCCTGCGGAATATTTGCCAATGTAAGGTCAAGACCATAATGTGCTTTTGCCAGATCAAAAGCTTTGCGTATGCATGTGAGCATACCCAATGCCAGCACATCAATTTTCATAAAGCCGAGTGCATCAATATCATCTTTGTTCCACTCAATACAGGTGCGGTTATCCATACGTGCATTCATTATGGGCACCAGGTCGCTTAGTTTACCCTGGGTAATTACAAAGCCACCTGTATGCTGACCAAGCTGCCTGGGAAATCCCATAAACTCTTTGGTGAGCTGCAAAACTTTCCGCAGGTGCAGGTCGCCGGCATCCATGCCCTGTTCGGCCAGGGTTTTACCATCAAACCATTCATCGGTGTATTGCCAGATGGTGCCAGATAAACGGTTGATGGTATCAACAGACAAGCCCATTGCTTTACCCACATCCCTGATGGCGCCTTTTTGATGTTGTTGTGTTACGGTGGCAACAATGGCTGCACGATCACGGCCGTATTTTTGAAAGATGTATTGAATCACTTCTTCCCGGCGTTCATGTTCAAAATCCACATCAATATCGGGAGGTTCATTTCTTGCAGATGAAATAAAACGTTCAAACAGCAGATCGAATTTGGTGGGGTCAACAGATGTAATGCCCAGGCAATAGCAAACGGTTGAGTTGGCAGCAGAGCCACGGCCCTGGCAAAGAATTTTTTGTTGCCGGGCATAACGCACAATATCATGCACCGTTAAAAAATACGCAGCGTAATTCATCTCTTCAATAAACTTCAGCTCGTAATTAATGGCCGTAATTGTTTTTTGGGGTAGATGATCGCCATAACGTTCATGAGCACCCAGCCAGGCCAGGTAACTGAGTTCTTGCTGTGGGGTGCGGCCTTCAGAAGTTATTTCCTCGGGGTATTCATATTTTAATTCATCCAGTGAAAAGCTGCACGCTGCTTCAATTTCCTGTGTGCATTTAATAGCATTGGAATATTGCCTGAACAGGCGAAGCATTTCATCTGCAGGCTTTAAATACCTTTCGGCATTGGCATGTAAAAGAAAGCCTGCATTGCTGATGGTAGTTTTTTCACGCACGCAGGTTACAATATCCTGTAACTGCCTGCGGCCTGGTTCATGATAATGCACATCATTAGTTGCAACTAAGGGAATGTTTAATTGTGCCGATAATTGTGCAAGCCTGAATAAATATTTGCCATCATCACCAAAGTACCGGCGTGATGCGGCGATATAAAGATTGGTACCAAAATTTGCACGGTACGCTTTCAATGCTTCCCCAAAAGAAATATCAAAATCAAATAACTCATTTAATTCCGCAGGCGGGATGATTATATATTTGCTGTTGCCTGCATATTCATAAATATCTTTTTTATACAAATGACATGCACCTTTTTCGGCCCGGCGGTTTCCGGTGGTTAATAAATTACAAAGTTTTGAGTATGCCTGTTTGTTGGCAGGAAATACCAGTAAGCTAAAACCATCCAGCAAATCTAACCGGCAACCCACAATAATTCGGATGCCTGTTTTTTTTGCAGCAGCATGGGCACGTACAATGCCTGCCAGGCTGTTGCGGTCGGTAATGGCGATGGCTTTGTAACCCAATGCAGTAGCCTGTTGCACCAGTTCTTCGGGATGAGAAGCACCGCGTAGGAAACTGAAATTGCTGGTAACCTGTAGTTCTGTGTAATGCATTGCCTGTAATTTTTTACGCAAAAAATCCATGAATAAACCATTGATACAATTTGCCGGTATCATAATGCCCCAGGCGAAAGAGCCAGTAGCGATTTCCCTGCTCATCTTCCACATAATAATAGTCTCGGTGCTGGCCCTGCTGCAGCCACCATTCCTGTTCAATACGTTCAGGTCCATCGGCCTTAATTATTTTATGCAGGGTTCCTTTATAGCGAAAATTCATGGGTGGATAATCTGGTATGGGAGCAGTAACTTCCACCGGTTCCGGTTTGGATAAAAGTTGCAGGGGCCTTGGCCTGCCCGCTTTCCAGGCATGTTGTAAAGGCTCGTTTAGTGCATTGGCCAGTTTAAAAGAACGTTCGGGCCAATAGTGTTCATCGGGTAAATAGCGATGAATTTTATCAGCGCCAACTTTTCCTCCAATGCGGTCCAGTAATTCAGATAAGCCGGTATCATTAAGGCCTGCAAAGCTGCCCCATAAATTTTCCTGTACGGCCTGCAGTTCTTCTACTTTTAATGCATCCAGTGTAAATAATTCAATTCCCAATGCAGGCTCAAGGGTATCAATTTTTATTTCAAATAATTTAAAAAGATGATTGCTGTTGCAGGATGCGGCATTGGTGCCGATTTCCAGCTTAAGAATCTTACCATCTATGCGATAGCATGTAAACACGGCATGCCTGAGTCCTTTTTCTTCCTTTTTCAGCCGAAGGCATAAAGCATTCAGTAACCGTTCAAGTGCTATTTCAATTCCTTTTGCTGTTACAATGGGTTCCAGGCAGGGCAGGCGTTCCTGGTAAGGTTGCAGAGGTATCAAAGGGATGATTTGTTCCTCTTCATGCCCCAATGCTTTATCCAGTTGTTGTAATAATTGTGTACCAAAACGCCTTCGTAGCGAAGGGCGTGGCATATTTATAAAACTGCTGATCTGCCTGAGGCCGAGTTTTTCCAGCCGTTCGGTTATTGCTGTATCAAAACGGAGAGCAGCTGGCGGTAGTGCCATCAAAGCTGCTGCGGATTGTCCGCTTTCGATAATGTTGTTTTCCTTTGCAAACCTGCAAACTGCCCATGCGGTGACGATAGTGTCGGCAATTGCTATACGGGCATCGTAACCAAATTGTATAAAACGATTTTGTATATCGGTCAAATATTTTTTTTCTCCACCCCACAAATGGGCACAGCCACTGATATTGAGTATGAGGCCATCAGGCGGATCAATGGCTGTTTCCGGCGTAAAACGTATGCACCATCCGGCAAGACCAGTCAGCAGTTTGGTTGAAAGTCCGGCTATATCATCAAAAACAGCCAGGCCGGGCATGACAGCTCTTGCATCTGCTATCGCTGTTCCCAAATCTATTCCCTGTGTTTGTGCCAATGCATTGGCTGCTGTTACAACCATGCGCCCATGATCGGGTGCTGCTAAAACAAAAGCTGTTGCCACAAGAGTAGGATTGCAGCGCACAAACCAATCTGTTTTTAGATGGCGGAACCATATGGTCATAAAACGTTTTGGCATACTATCCTGTTTTCTTTTGCGGCAGCGCCACGATTGTATGGATAGTATGTATATGCCTGAACCTTCCTGCCGTCCATTCCAGTTGCCAGTTGCCCGGCCTGCCATTCCTTACTTTCAATAAACTCACATTCCAACGCGGAAAACCAACGCCGGGCATATCATCAGCAAATGCAGTTGGCGTAGCAGTAATTTTCCAGCGGCAAATACACGCCGTTGTATTAATTACCCGGGGATTGCATTGCAAAATGAAACCGGTAACCTGGCTTTGCTCTACTGCCAGTTGTAAACGGCGGGAAGCCAGGAAACTTAATTCTTTTACTTCGCAAATTACTGCTGCCAGCCCCTTGCATTTAAGTGCTTCTTCCATTGCCCACAGTATTTCTTTTGCCCGGTTTAGTTTTATAAAAATTATTTTATCGGGTGCAATACCAAAGGTTTGCAGTGCCGGCGGAAAGGTATTTCCAGTATCGGTTATCCAGATGGCAGCGCCATTATTTTTTAAGCAGGAAGAAAGTATACCAGCAATAAAACCCAGTGATGCTGCCTTATCTTCTGCTGTGGCTGCAATAAATTCATGCACGGCACCAAAGGGAAATACCGCATTGGGGAAGGCATTGTTTATAGAACCAAGCCCCGTATTAGCATTATTATTTTCAGATTTTGTTTTAAAGCCCTGCAAGGAAATAATTTCCTTTTGCAACTGTTTAATAATATCGGCTTTGGATGTGATCATTTTGGGTGCTGCATGCTAAATGAGAGCTACAGGCTGCAAAATACTAAATATTTTAGTATTTTGCAGCAAAAATGTTATGCACCTATTTTTTAAAACCTCTTGGTGGAGTTAACAATTACTGCTGCTAATATTTTTACCTGTGGTATTAAAGTAATAGCACCCGAAGGCAGGTGAAACTGGAACAAAACAGAAAACGATTAAAAAATCCGCTATGCCGAATATAAAAATTATGTTGCTTCGGCAGATGCTTTGAAAATAGTAAATTGGGCAAGGTAACTCACTGATAAAAAAGCAGGGGAATTTACACCGCAAAAAATATTGGGTGACTGAGTTACTATTTCGGTAAAAAAAAATAATTATGCTACCAATAAAAACAGTTTTATGTTCTTTCGGAATGAGCGGATCGGTTTTTCATGCGCCCTTCATTCATTTGCACGATGGCTTTGAATTGTACGGTGTTTTTGAAAGAACAAAAAACCTGGCTGCAGAAAAATATCCCGGCATTAAAGCATTCCGTTCTTTAGAAGATATGCTGGCTGATGATGCGATTGAACTGGTTATTGTAAACACCCCAAACTACACACATTTCGAATTTGCCAAACTGGCCTTAGTGGCGGGTAAACATGTTGTAGTTGAAAAAGCTTTTACGAATACCGTTGCAGAAGCCGAAGAGCTAATTGCGTTGGCTAAAAAGCAAAATAAAAAAATATCTGTTTATCAAAACCGGCGCTGGGATAGCGACTTTAAAACCGTGCAGAAAGTGGTACAGCAAAAACTGCTGGGCAAAATTGTAGAAGCTGAAATTCATTTTGACCGCTATAAAGAAAACCTGAGCCCGAAGCTGCATAAAGAAATGCCCGGCCCTGGCGCAGGCATTGTGCCAGACCTTGGCCCGCATTTAATTGACCAGGCACTGCAATTGTTTGGAATGCCCGAAGCTGTTTTTGCAGATGCAACAAATATGCGGCCCATTTCGCAGGTGGCGGATTATATGGAGGTGATTTTGTTTTATCAAAATTTAAGAGTGCGGTTAAAAGGAAGTTATTTGGTGAGAGAAGCCTTGCCTGCTTATATCCTCCATGGCACAAAAGGAAGTTTTATAAAGCCAAGGGCAGATGTGCAGGAAGCTGAACTTCAAAAGGGAAAAAATCCGGCTTCATCCGACTGGGGAACCGAGCCTGAAGAAGGAAAGGGATTATTACATACAGACAAGGATGATCAACATATTTTCCGTGCGTATATTAGCTCCGAAAAAGGAAATTATATGGATTATTATACCGGCATCTATGATGCTTTGCGGAATAATAAACCATTACCGGTAACTGCCGAAGAGGGTTTGAATGTGATCCGCATTATTGAAACTGCATTTAAATCGGAAGCTGAGAAAAGAATTGTAGCGTTATAAATTAATATCAACGCACGCTTGCTCATTATGAAAAATACAATCATAACAGGTTGTTTACTGCTCAATAAAATTGTGCATGCACAGGTGTTAAAAGGGTGGGTGGCAGATAATGGCAATGGTACTTACAATAACGCTGTTATCAATGGTGATTATTCAGATCCTTATGCGATCTGTGTCGAAGATGATGACTACATCTGGCTTCTGTAAAAGATAATGATGACTTTAATCACGCCTAATGCTAATACCCATCATTTAAATAGTTTGGGATTATAAATAGATTTACATTGAAAATGATAACAAACCGGCAGGTTTTACCACACCGGAATTATCAATTATTTTTTTTCTTCCATTCAATAAAATAATTCCAATGCAAAAGATATTGGTAACAACAGATTTTTCGCAGGCTGCAAATAATGCTGTTAACTACGCAGCCGATATGGCGATGGCCATTAATGCAGATCTATTTTTGTTGCACGTGGTGCAAACTCCCATTGGTTACAGCGATTTGCCGATAGCCATCAGTCTGGAAGACATGATGCGCACTTCGGAAAATGACATGCGTAACCTGCAGACAGCAATAGCACAGCGGATAAATGGTAAAGTAAATATTGAAACTGAAGTGGCCATGGGCAGCTTTTTTAGTGAGTTAGAAGAG
Source organism: Chitinophagales bacterium (assembly GCA_038204855.1). Lineage (GTDB taxonomy): Bacteria > Bacteroidota > Bacteroidia > Chitinophagales > Chitinophagaceae > Ferruginibacter. The sequence goes on along the minus strand of JBBRCM010000112.1, from coordinate 4,645 downwards.
GTTTGCAGGCTAATAAAACCTTACGTGGTAGTCATGGGAAGCCAGGGTAAAACAGCAACCGAACATTTTTTATTTGGAGCACATGCCGCCAACGCAGTAAAGCATTTAAGCTGGCCTTTAATAACGGTGCCACCCGGTGCTGCTTTTTCTCAAATAAAAAAGATAGGGTTGGCCAGTGATTTAACTAAAGTGGTGGAAACTACGCCGATAGAGGAAGTTAAAATGCTGGTGAATGATTTCAATGCTGAATTGCATATACTGAACACGGGGAAGAAGGATGTATTTAACGCCGATATCGTTTTTGAATCGGGCCTGATGCAGGAAATGACCATGGCATTAAAACCTGAATTTCACTTTATCGACAATGAAGACACTGATAAGGGAATTATGGATTTTGCTGAAAAGAACCACATTGATCTGTTGATTGTATTGCCACGGCGCCATAATTTATTAGATAGTATTTTTCATAAAAGCCACACAAAGCAATTGGTGTTGCACAGTCATGTTCCAGTTATGGCACTCCATTAAAAGCGCTTTTAAGGGTAATGGGTTTTGATTTTCCGGCACCATTCAGTGTTTATATTGAGCGTAAATATTTGTATTTTTCGGGAAGTTTTATACCTTGTAGATATCTTAAGCAATTAAATTTAAAATTATGAAAAGGAGTGGTAAAATACTGGCAGCAGTTGCGGCAGGCATTGCAGCCGGTGCAGTACTGGGTATTTTGTTTGCCCTCGATAAGGGTTCGGAAACCAAGAGAAATATTAATGAAAAAGGTAAGAAGTTTGCAGATGATGTAAGTGACAAAATAAGGAAAGGCAAAGAAACATTGAATGATTTGAAACCCTCGCTACGATTTCAACTGCAAAATCTGGGTTAAAGAAACTGTGGAAGAGTTTTCTTAATGAAGAGTTGGATTGCTGATTTGTAAATCAATTAAAATGGAGAAGACGTTTGCCAAAGTTGAAGAACTGGCCGATACGGTAAAGGAATATGTAAACAATAGGATAGACTGTGCAAAATTAACTGCAGCAGAAAAAAGTTCTGCTGTAATTGCTGCTTTGATAGCAGGATTGATTATAGCACTTGTTTTTATGTTCTTTGTTGTTTTTGCGGGTATCGCCCTGTCGCTGGTATTAGGCGAATGGATCGGGAAAACCTGGGCTGGATTTTTAATTGTAGCCGGTTTTTATTTTTTGTTAGGAATGATTACCTGGACTGCAAGAGATAAAATGATACGACTGCCAATAATGAATGCTTTAATAAAACAATTATTTGGGGAAGAAGATGAAGAGGATTAAAAACATACAACAATTGCAGGCAGAAAAAAAACGCATAAAGCAACAGCAGCTTCAAATTGAGGAAAAGCTTGGGCTAAGCTGGAAAGATTTGAAAGAATCTGCAAAGCCAGGGAATATTGCCCGTGATGCAATTGGCAGTATTTTTAGAAAAAAGACAAGCGAAGGTAAACCCGAAAATAAGCTGCTCGATACGGCATTAAATGTTGGGTTTGCTTTTCTTACAGGTAAACTTACAGAAAAAGTAGTGCAGAAAATAAGAAGGGTCTTCACTAAATCCCGTACCTCTTCCTGATACCACTTTTAGCAACCGCGGCAATTTTTTTAAGCACCCGCTGGTTTCCCATTACTACATCTGAAAGAAGCGGGTATTAACACAATTTTTGTTATGTTAAAACGTTACTAAAATAGACTCTAAACAACTGCACCCTCAGATTAAAAATTATCTTTACAGCTGTTCAAGCAATTTCATCTAAGATTTAATTATCACCAACCACACTGTTAAGTATTTATTGATCTGTAAAATGGGGAATCCATTTCAGGTTGATTTCTATTTAAAAAACATGGGAAAGTGTAACTAAATTTTAAAATGAATAAAAAATCCACTATGATCAAAAAACTTATGAAAATCAAATATTTAAAGGGCAAAGTAATTTACCTCCCTTTAATTTGCATGATACTATTGCACATGCCTATTGCATTTGCAGGTATCAATACCCATGTTCAGGAGCTAAGTTTCGTTGCGGAGAAAAAGATTGTGGATGTAACTACTCTAACCGTTAATGCCAGTAATAATTCCAGTGACGATGCAATTGAAGCAGAATACAACAGTCTGAATCTCGACGATCTCGGCCTTTCAAAAATAGTTTTCAGTTATGCTATGAAGGGTTTTAATTACCTGATACAACAAGGCAAACTTTCCAAAGATGATATTATTTCAATTGCTGATTTCAGCCAGCCATCCTCCAGGAAAAGATTGTTTATTATTGACCTGAACAACCTTCGGGTTTTGTTTAACACCTATGTTGCGCATGGGGTTAATTCCGGAAGAGCATATGCTAATCAATTTTCAAACACACCAGAAAGTAATAAAAGCAGTCTTGGTTTTTATGAAACTAAAAATACTTACTCAGGCGGCAATGGTTACTCATTAAGGCTGGAAGGATTAGAAAGAGGAATCAATGACAATGCAGAGAAAAGGGATATCGTCATTCATGGAGCTGGTTATGTAGATGAGTCCTTGATAAGATCGCAGGGATATATCGGCCGCAGTTGGGGTTGCCCGGCCTTACCTGCAAAATTACACAAGCCAATTATTGATAAAATAAAGAACGGCACCTGTCTGTTTATTTACAGCACAGAAAATGCTTATCTAAAAACATCCAAGATCATTAATGCTTAATCAATAAACGTTAAGTCGTTACTGCATTTTTTTTATCAGTTTACCCAGCATCATCAAACTGTAGTCTACGTCGTCGTTCCAGGGTTTTCCAAAGCTAATACGTATGTAGTTTGAATAGTTGTTGCCGGCTGAGAATATTTTACCGGGCACAATAGATATCTGGTGTTTCATCGCCTCCGTACGCAATTTAAATGCGTTCACTTTTTTATTAAGCTCAAGCCATAATATAAAGCCACCGTGTGGCCTTGATACTTTTGTATCTTCCGGAAAATACTTAATGATGGCCTGCACATATCGTAAACTTTGTGTGTGTAGTGCTTTGCGCAGGTTCTTTAAATGAAATTCTTAACGGACATGATTTAAGTAATGGTAAATCGCAGCCTGGGTAAGCGTTGGGCTGCTTATGTTTTGTATTCTTTTCAACTGTTTTACGGCTTCAAAATGTCTACCGGGTATTACCCAGCCAATGCGGTAGCCCGGCGATAGCGATTTGGAAAAAGAAGAGCAATACATGACCAAACCTTTGGTATCATAATATTTACAATTACGTGGCCGTGATTTTCCAAAATACAGGTCCCCGTAAATATCGTCTTCAATTAAAGGTATATTATGCCTGCTGATGATCTCAACCAATTTCTTTTTGTTTTCATCCGGCATGCAACTGCCCGACGGGTTATTAAAGTTGGGAACAAATACACAGGCCTTTACGGCAAACTTCTTAATAGCTTTTTGCAGGTGCTCAAGGTCAATCCCGGCAACAAGATGGGTTGATATTTCCACTACTTTTAAACCAAGGCTTTCAATAGCCTGGTTAATACCAAAATAGGTAGGGCTCTCTACTGCAACTGTATCTCCCGGTTTTGTTACCGCCTTTAAACACAGGCTAATGGCTTCCAGGCAGCCGGAAGTGATGATTATATCATCTGCTTTTATATTGGCTCCCCAGTTAAAGGCCAGTTTTGCAATTTGTTTTCTCAATTCTTCATTGCCCTGTGTATGTTCATAGTCGAGGCAATTATTCCTGGTGTTGCGTAAGGCATAAATAGCTGATTTATTCAGTTTGGCAGCAGGCAATAGAGCAGCATCCGGTACGGCCAGTGCAAGGTTAGTGACGGTGCCGGCGGCTATATCCGTGTAAATGGATGCGATCATTTCCTTAACACTAACATCATGCGATAAAGTTTGCTGTGTTATATTTTCCGGTAACTCCGGTAAGTGCTTGTGATTAAAACGTACATAATAGCCCGACTTTGGTCTTGATTCGATCAGACCCATTCCTTCCAGATGGTAATAGGCCTGAAATGCAGTGCCCACGCTGATTCCGTACTCATCGCTCAATACCCTTACAGAGGGAAGTTTGTCACCAATTCGCAGCACTTCTTCTGCAATCATTTTTTGCAAACCATCAGCTACCTGAATGTAAAGATGGTCTTGTGAATTGAATGTTTTTTTCATATTGATAAATCTGATATAGTCAAAATTACTAAAACTGAATCTGTTTTAAATAAAAAAAATGCATAAATTTTGTTCAGTAAAATTTTAAAACAAATATTATGGAAATCATCGCAAGTATTCCGGTTCGTAAAACAAATCATTCCAGGATTGATGAAGTGGATTTCAATCAGCTTGAATTTGGTAAATATATTGCTGACCACATGTTGGTTTGTGATTATGCCAACGGAGAATGGAAGCAGCCGCATATTGTACCGTATGCCAACCTCTCTTTAAGTCCTTCGGCGCTTGCACTACATTATGGGCAGACTGTTTTTGAAGTGATGAAAGCATTCCGGATGGATGATGATCATATTAATATTTTCAGAATGGAAAAACACTACGATCGTTTTGTAAAATCACTGGAAAGAATGTGCATGGCGGTTGTACCCAAAGAAATATTTATGGATGGTTTGATGCAATTGATTGAACTGGATAAAGCATGGGTACCATC
>JBBRCM010000111.1:0-13308 GCA_038204855.1 Chitinophagales bacterium | reverse complement strand
TGTATTACTGAAATTACGCAGACTTTCACCATCTTTTATAAATTCATAATCATACATGGCAGGGTTCCGGTTTTCGTTCAGCAACCATATATCCGACTGGATAGCGGGACGGATCTTGGTGCTGAAATTAACTTTAAACTGCTCCACACTATCAAAACGTGAACGTTGAAAATTACGCAGGCTCTGATTGGAGAAAACAGAACCATTGCGTACAAAATAATCTACATTGCCCGGCTCAGTTATATCGCGGCTGTAATCGAACCTTAAAACTGTATTTGTTCTTTGCTGCAAATTAAGTTGCAGGTTTCCACCATATTTAAACGCTTTGTCACGCAGTCCATAACCCGCAAAACCACCAACAGAAAACCATTTACTAAACAATGGATTTGTTTGCACACCTGCACCAATTCTGAAACTTTCATACTTGTTGATGCCGGAAAGAATGTATTTAAAAGGTATATCAACCTTTCCCACCGGAATGCCTTCAATTGAAAGTATTTGAAATGCCTTGTTCACTTTTTCAATCATATTTTTATACTTCGCAGGCAGCAATTCATAAGTTTCGTATGTAATTTTACCTTTATCATTCAGGGAATCGGTACGCATCCTGCGCCAGGTTGAATCGGCCCGTTTGCCCGCCTGCGGATTATACTCCAGTTTCACATCCGAAAAATCTGCTTTGGTGAATATTTTTCCAAAAGAAACATTGGTGATATAACTGCGGCAATCCCAGAACAGTAAAACAGAATCGGTACGCAGGTCTTTTTGCGAAAGCGTGGAATTTAACTGCGCCGGAAACCATTTATCTTTTACCCGTTCATATTTTTGCTGCAACCTGAAAGTAAAGATCATTCCTTTTTCATCGGAAGGAGAAACAATGATATTTTCAATGGCATAACCATCAGAGTTTACGTAAAGCAACCCTTTCAGCCCTTTAAAATTTTTGCCTGCCCTGGGTTCAAAACTGATGATATAGGTGGTGTCTTTTTCGTGTGGTATCCGCTCCTTCAGCCTGAATTTGTACATGTTGATGCTGCCATCAATTACCGGGCTTACAAAGCTTACATTATTCATAACCAGGTAATCTTTATAAAACCCAAAGGGCTGAAAATCGGAAGTAGTTACGCCGAAGGTTGCATTTTTTAAACCGGAGAATTTGGTTGCCAGCACGGTCTCTTTTGTCTGCCCCGGAAATTTATAAATGCGTTCGGTATATGATTCTGTAAGCATCAGGTAATTTTCTTTAAACCGTTTACCCAACTGGCTTCCCAGGCTTTTACCCGACGTATCTTTTGATGCCTTGACCACTTTGCTCATCTGCTTATTTACCTGGTCCATTTGCGGAACCGAACTTTTCTGTTTACTGGTATCTGGCTTATTGCCATTCCCGTTCCAGAACCGGTCGCCGCCAGCCAACGCGGCAATGGTGTAGGCATTATAAGAAAAGGATGGTTGCTGCTCTGGATCGTTATTTTTTTTATTGCGCTGCAATAATTTAATAATGCGGTGTGCCGGATTTTCATTGGTAGATATGACCACATTTTCCAATTGGCCGTCTGATGGTTCTATAAATACGGTAAGACCATCTGCAGCTTTATCAACTTTCAGTTCTTTGCTTTTGTAACCGATATAACTGATGAGCAAAATTCCGTTTGCAGGTAGTTGGCTAAAAGAAAAATGCCCGTCAATATCTGTAACGGTGCCTGTGGTGGTTCCTTTAAATGTAACACTAACAAATGCAAGCGGCGCTTTTGTAACGGCATCGTAAATGGTTCCGGATACTCCTGCAGATTGTGCAATTAACAGGAAAGAAAGCAATAAAAAAGGTAAAAAAAATAAAAGCTTCCGCAGCATCATAGTTAATTAACAGGTCAGTAATAAGGTTATAAAACTAACGAGATTTTTGCTGCAACAGATTTTAAAAACCTATAAGGTTTGATGTATTCAAACCTATGAGGTCTGCGGGGCTGCCTTGCCGTGCAGCAGACCTCATAGGTTTGTCGCACGTTTTTACTGCATCGAAATCCATTTTAAACAAACCGGCTTCCCCACATCTATCCTGTTGCCGGTGTCGGTTAACAGGCCGGTATCTTTATTAATTTTAAACACAACAATCGCATCGCTGTTTTGGTTGGCTACCAGTAAATAATTTCCTGAGGGATCAAAATTAAAATTGCGGGGAGTTTTACCCAATGTAGATTGATGGCCAATAAGAGACAGTTTACCATTCTTTTGATTGATACTAAAAATGGCTATGGTATTGGCCTCTGCCCGGTTGGACGCATACAGGAATTTTCCATCCGGCGAAACATGAATATCAGCACTGCCTGCAATGCTGGTATCTCCTGCCGGCATAGTTCTGATGCGCTGAATGCGTTTGAGTTTTCCGTTCTTATATTTATAGGCTACCACCGTACCTGCCAGTTCTTCCATTAAATATGCATGTGTGTTGTTTGGGTCAAAACAGATATGCCTTGGCCCGGCGCCTGGCTCCAACGCAGCAAATGGTTGTTTGGCAGCCGTTAGTTTTCCGGTGTGGTCATCAAATGCATAAATCATTACTTTATCAATGCCCAGATCGGGCACGAATACAAAGCGGTTATCAGCAGAAAAAAAAGTACAATGCACATGAGGTGCTTTTTGCCTCGCTTTATCAGGTCCCGATCCCTGGTGTTGTATAACGGTTGTTGCCGCACCCAGTCCGCCATTTGCTTCAACGGGAAGTATAGATAAACTGCCGCTGGTATAATTGCCAACAGCAACCCACTTGCCGGTTTTATCTACACTTACATAACAGGGATGATCGCCGGCTGAGGGCTGCCGGTTTATAAAAGACAGCGTGCCGGTTTTTTTGTCAAAGGAAAATGCGGATATCTTTCCGCCCATTCCTTTTTTGTCTGCATCTTCTTCAACCGAATACACAAACCTTTCATCCGGCGATATTGCAACAAACGAAGGATTGGAAATTTTCACCTGGCTTACTGCCTGTGCAGTTCCATCGCTGCTATTGAACCGGTAAACATAAATGCCTTCGCTTTTTGCAGAAGTGTATGTGCCGGTTAGCAGGTAATAAGGTTGCTGTGCCTTTACAATAATGCCACACAAAAGGGCGATAAGGGATAGTACAATTTTTTGTTTCATGTTTGTAATATACTACAGGATTACAAGAGTACAATACCGGGCGTTTTCTAACTTTGCACCGAATGAATGAAGTAGATAGAAGTATTGAGGAAATTCACAAAAAATAAACGAGGTAAAACAAAACCTGCTGGGTTGAGGTTTTATTTAAGGCATTAAGATATCAATTTCCGGGACTTTTAAAATCCGGGTTATCAAACATTGATTTGTTGAATAAATAGTATTTCCCATCCCGGTTATTGCGCCAGTAACGATGCCCTTCCAGGTCGTAGTAATATCTTCCGTCAAGGCTTCTTTTGGCTGCATTATCATTAACCGTTATCACTTTGGGTACGGCGGTTTTTACAGTAGCCCTTTTTACCGGCTTTGTTGCTGCAGGCAAGGTAGTATTGGTTGGTGGGGCAGTTCCGGGATGGGTTTTTCTGCTGCATCCGGCCAGCCCGGCAAGTATCAGAAAAGCTATAGATGCGATTACTATTTTATGCATGCTGTTTACTTTCCTATTAATAAGGCAAAAACTTTACCAAAAATCATATCCCGTTTAAAATTGCTGCACTGTCAGCAATTCAGAAGCTTTAATTTTATTTGGAGCAGGTGCCGGCTCGCCTGGCGTGATAACACCCAGATTGAATGGAATATGGTATTTTTGTTTTTACACTATTGTCGTATTTTCTATTTATGAAGCTAACAACACAAAACAGTACAACCTTCTTAATTTCCTTTTTTATTTCCCTGCTTTTATTGCTGTTTAGCCAGCTTGCCAATGCACAACAGCTCAGCAAAGCCGAAGAAGCCGTACTGGAGAAAAAGATGATTGATTATCTTGAAAAAATGAGGGTAACACTGAACAACCCGAATAATTCATTCGCATCCGAAGCAAAAATAAAATACATTGATTCACTACTGCCCTTCACCAAAGATCCCACGGCAAACCTGAACCTGGTATTTCGCAAAGCAAATGCTTTACTCGAAGCAGGCAGGGAAAAAGAAGCTGTTACGCTGTTTGAACGAATTGCAACATTTGTGAAGGATGTGCCGGCATCAAGGAAAGCCGTTTTACCAACGCTGGGCCTTGCCTACCTGCGCCTTGGAGAAAGGAATAATTGCATCAACAATCACAGTGCCGATGCATGCATTATGCCGATACTGGGTAAAGGCATTCACCAGGATAAATTACCGGCAGAAAAAGCCATTACTACTTTTCTGCAATGCCTGAAAGACGATCCAACCAACCTGGATAACCGTTGGTTATTGAACATAGCCTATATGCTAACCGGTGGGTACCCGGCTAAAGTGCCGGCGGCATTTTTAATTCCGGGCCTTGATGCTAAATCAGAAGTGAATGTTGTTCCTTTTAAAGATATCGCTGCGGGTTTAAATCTTGATGTTAAAAACCGCTCAGGCGGAATGATCATTGATGATTTTGATAACGATGGTAATTTAGATATCATGTCATCGGCCTGGGGGCTGGATGACCCAATGCATTATTTTAAAAATAATGGAGACGGTACTTTTACAGATGCCTCTGCTCCATCTGGTATCGGTAAATTTAAAGGCGGTTTAAATATCTGCCAAACCGATTACAACAACGACGGCTGGCTGGATATTTTCATTTTACGCGGCGGATGGCAGGGCCAGAATTTCGGGCTTGAGCAACCCAACTCTCTTATACGCAACAATGGCGATGGTACTTTTACTGATGTTACTTATGAAGCGGGTTTATTTTCTGAGCATCCTACGCAAACTGCCACCTGGAACGATTTTAATAATGACGGCTGGCTCGACTTGTTTATCGGTAATGAGACCTCGACTGCCGATCATCCGCATCCCTGCGAATTATTCATCAATAATAAAAATGGAACTTTCACCAACATGGCTCCGGCTATGGGAATACAAATTACAACTTTTGCAAAAGCTGTTACATCGGGCGATTATGATAATGATGGCTGGGCAGATATTTTTATATCAACCCTGTTAGGTCAAAAAATATTGTTGCACAATGAAGGTGCAAATGGAAAAGGCGTTGCCTTTAAAATGGTATCTAACGAAGCAGGATTTGCTAATTCAGACTACCATACTTTCCCAGCCTGGTTCTTTGATTTTAATAATGATGGCTGGCTGGATATTTTTATGTGCAACTACGAATTTGACAGGCCGCTTTCTTATTACGCTGCCAAAGAAGCCCTCAATCCTTCCGCAGATCCTGCCGGTAAAATAATGCTATTCCTCAATAATAAAAACGGCACGTTCAGCAATGTTACATCCACCATGGATGTAAATCAAACCTGCTTTGCCATGGGATCTAATTTTGGAGATTTTGATAGTGATGGCTATCTCGACATTTATTTAGGAACCGGCAACCCAAGCTATCAATCCATTATTCCAAACAGGTTATATAAAAATATGGGAGGTAAAAATTTTGTGGATGTTACCAATGCTGCAAGGATTGGCCAGTTACAAAAAGGCCATGCCGTTTCGTTTGCCGATATTGATAATAACGGCACACAGGATATTGGGATGGACCTGGGTGGCGCCTTTATTGGAGATGCTTACAACAGTGCGCTCTTCTATAATCCGGGCCAGGGCAATAACAACTGGATCAGTTTAAAATTAGAAGGTACCCAATCAAACAAACAAAGTATTGGTGCAAAAATTACGGTAACCATTACAGAAGATGGTAAACAAAGAATGATGTACCGGGAAGTAAATTCCGGCGGAAGTTTTGGCTGCTCCCCACTACGCCAGAGCATTGGTATTGGCTCTGCAAAAATGATTGATGAGATAAAAATAACCTGGCCTGTTTCAGGCATTACACAGGTTTATAAAAACATAACGCCCAACCAGTTTTTGAAGATCACCGAAGGAAAACAGGAAGCAGATACCCTGCCCCTTAAGCCAATTACATTTAAAATGCAACAGGCTATGAAAGGCATGCCGGAGATGAAAATGCATTAATTTGCTTTGTATTGTAAACCAGTAACCGGTAAATTTTTATGTATGTTTTGCTTTGGCAGGAACGATAGCATATTAAATACGGTCATTAACACCCATTTTTGCATTTATTTATTTTTCTGCAACCCTTTACTCATTAAACCCGTTTATATCTTTAACAAGTCTTTATTGAATAAATGTATTGCCTTACAATTCTTAATTGATAATTTAACTGCCAGGCAATATAAAAGTAAACTGTTTTAAATCATTTGGAAAGCTTAAACCGCATATTAACCGGTTGTTTTAACCGGGAGCATAAGTACCAAAAACTACTTTACGAAAAGTATTATGGCTTTGCGTTAAAGACTGTGTTCCGATATATATATCGGTATGATACTGCTGTGGATGTAGCCAATGACGGCTTTATCAAATTCTTTACAAAAATTGAGCAGTTTAAAATAGTTCAAATTACAGATGCAGAAAAAATATTGATCGGGTATCTAAAAAGAATTATGATTAACACTGCCATTGATGAATTACGCAAAGGTAAGATGGCACCCGAAATTGGCGGCATACCTGATACTGTTTGGGATATACCCGATAATAGTGAAAATGCCGAGCAGATGATACTTTACAAAGAACTGATTGTTTTAATAAAAGAGCTAGCACCCCAATACCGTGCAGTTTTTAATTTGTATGTAATTGATGGCTACAACCATCTGGAAATAGCCGACCTGCTCAAAATTCCGGTAGGCACTTCAAAATCATGTTTATCACGTGCCCGTACGTTATTGCAAAACAATATTAAAAAAACTGAAGACGCATTATTATGTCGAATTTAGATAACCATATGGATGAGCTGTTTCAAAAAGCAGCGGAAAATTATCCGTTAAAAACCAGCGTTGGTAATTTTGATGATTTAATGCCTTTTATTGCCGGCAAAACAACCACAACTGAACATGCGTCAGCATTAAAAAGAAAGCGAAAAACTATAGTCCTGTTACTTGCAATATTGGTTTCGGGTGTATCAATCAGTACTTACTTAATTAAAAATACCGGCAACAATAAAACGGCAGATAACAAAGCGGTATTACAGCATAAACCATCTACATCTGCCAATAACAAAACATTTGCGCTACTGCATGTTACTAAAGATTTAGCTGTTGATGCCGGGAACACAAATACGGGTGTTCCGCCAGCTACCCAAACATCTTTTCAAAAAAACAGGCCCAGCTATAATACCCGTGGAAATATGTTTACAAATATTACCGGGGCAGTTGCTGTTACAGATGATGATATTACAGCAACAGAAAATAATAATGTTGCAATAAAAGAGGCTTTTGAAAACACAGTAACTGTTGAAACAGCAAATAAACAACCCGTAAACACGGTTAACCAAAATAGCCAAACAAAAAAAGAAATTATTGACCAGACAGATAAAAAGGGTGAAAAAGAAAAATTGAAACCGGCAGATAAAAAAAATAAAGACCGCCCAGGTATTTATTATGGCATTGCTGCAGGTATAGAATTTAACAAAGTTAAAACCCAGGGTATGACCAAGGCAACCTTTAATGGAGGAATAATTTTAGGGCTACAAATAAATAAAAAATTAGCAGCAGAAACCGGTGTGCAACTGTCGCAAAAAAAATATTACAGTGATGGTAAATATTTTAAAGCTAAATCAGGCTCTATGCCTGCAAACATGACGGTAAACAGCCTGGAATCAACCAGTACAATAATTGAAATACCGGTTTCAGTAAAATATAATTTTTCCAAAAAGAAAAATACGCTGTATGGCAAAGCAGGTGTATCATCATACATCATCACTAAAGAAAGTAATAAATACCAGGCGGTTGTAAGCGGCCAGCAACAAGAGGTAAACAGCACATACACAGCAAATAAAGGTTACCTGGCATCTGATGTAAGAATAAGTGCAGGCTACCAGCATGCTGTAAGCAAAAAATCAAATATGCGGATAGAACCTTACATTCAACTTCCATTAAAAGGGCTTGGTGTTGGCTCTTTACCGGTAACTACTGCCGGAATTCAAATTGTGTTAACCCGCAATTAATAATTTTAAATGTTTGAGTTTAATAGTGATTATAGTCTCTAGTTAGTTCAATCGGTATTTACCAAATCCCTTCACACTAGGCCGTCGCACATAATTTCAGCCAAAACACATTAGCCTGTAATGAAATTATATTTGGTATCACAGGCTGCAATTTTTTGCAGCCTGTTTTATTTTGATAAATACTACAAACTGTAATAAAAATAAATCAACAGTTTTTTGCAACCTCTTTTACATCAGTACGTATATATTATTGCAATCGTCTTTAAAAAAATATAATTACAAAAGAAAAAAATGAAAAAAATAATTATCGTTTTGTTACCAGTCTGTTTTCTTTTTTCATCCTGCAAAAAAGAAAACAGTACGCCGGCATCTGTTAGTGAAACGTTACCCACATCAACAACAATACTTGCAACAGGTAATTTTGTAAGCAGTGTACACACTACTACCGGCACTGCAAAAATTGTAAAAGATGTTGCCAATAAGCTTTACCTGGTTATAGAAAATTTTAAAACCGATGGCGGCCCGGATTTAAGAACCTGGGTTTCACCAAATAACAATGGCACCCCTTACCAGGAGCTTGGGTTATTAAAGGCAACCAGTGGTAATTTTGCTTATGAACTGGATTCTTTGTTCAACTACACAACCAACAACCGTGTTTTAATCTGGTGCAGGCAGTTTTCTGTTTTGTTTGGTTATGCTGTAATGCAATAATCTGCTTCCAAAAGATATCCGTTCCATTTTTTAATCATTATCAACAATAAAAATCCGAAAAATGTACGGAGTGAGTAACCTTATGCCATTATATTAAATATTTACGAACGCCTTATATCCAATATTCAATGATGGAACACATTTATTCTTCTTTAAAAAAATTATTGTAAACAAAACAAACAAAATCATGAAACAATTAAAACAAATTACAGCTTTGCTGTCACTGGCATTAACACTTGCATCTTGCCAGAAAGAGACAAAATTATTTCCATCGGTCGCAGAAGAAACTGCCACTCTTAAATCTGAACCAATTACCTCAACGCCTGAAGAAGCCGGAAATAGTTTTGGGGGCGGAAATAAGCATGTATACACATTAAGTAACCAGATTGCTGGCAACACTGTTGTAGTTTATGACAGAGCAGGTAACGGAATGCTTACTTACAGTGCATCCTATGCTACGGGTGGCACAGGCAGCGGTGGTGGCTTAGGCAACCAAGGTGCTGTAATTATGGCGGGCGATGATGACGACGATGATATATTGCTTGCCGTAAATCCAGGCAGCAACAGTATTTCATCCTTTAAAATTTATGGAAATGGCTTAAGCTTAAAGTCAACGGTTAGTTCGGGCGGTATGCGGCCTGTAAGCATTGCACAGTATGACGATGTTGTATTTGTATTAAATGCGGGTGGCACCAATAATATTTCTGGATTTAAAATAAAGAACAATGGTAAACTTGAGCCAATTGCAAATTCTACCAGGCCATTAAGTGCCGCAAGTACCGGGCCTGCTCAGGTTTCTTTCATTAACGATGGAAAGGTGTTGGTAATTACCGAAAAGGCAACAAACAAAATAATTACCTATTCAGTAAATGAATGGGGCATACCGGGTGCTATGCACAGCATCACTTCATCCAGCACAACACCATTTGGTTTTGCTGCCGCAGAAGATAAAAATATTTTTGTTACGGAAGCCGTGGGCGGTGCTGCCGGTGCCAGCGTACTTTCATCTTATAGCATCAGCAATAGCGGAAACATTTCTTTAATGAATGGATCGGTTGGTGCGGGGCAAAGTGCGGCATGTTGGGTTGTAATTACCGGCAATGGCCGATACGCATATACAACAAATACCGCCAGCAATAACCTTTCAAATTTTAATGTAAATACCAATTCGGGCAGTATCAGTGTAAATACTGCCATTGCCGGTACAACAGGTATGGGGCCTATTGATGCAGCTTTAAGCAACAATTCAAAATATCTATATGTTTTAAATGGAGGCAGCCACACAATTTCCGTGTATGCTGTTTCTAATAATGGAGGCCTAAGCTTACAACAAACAGTAACCGGTGTACCCACAGGTGCTACAGGCCTTACTGCAAGATAATAATTGTATATTTTTAATAGCTGCCGTAAAAAATACGGCAGCTTTTTTATGCAATTGTATATTGCAAACAGCATGATTTTTTAAAAGATATTATCTTTAGAATAATCATTTCAATAATTTCGCAAAAATATTTTTTTGACAACAGACCTAAAAAATATCAGCAAAAATATTATCATATTAAAACAAAGCTTTTGTTAAAAAGCAGTAACTGGCATAACTATTTTATAATTTAGGCATCTTATAAATGAGTTAAACCAAATCATTATGCAAAAAATATTTTTTTCCTTTTTGGCGATGTTTGCACTGGCAACAACAGCCGGTGCACAAACAAAAGATACCTACCCGGTTATTGTAAGCTTTAGCAGTATGTGCTGCGGGGTACCATCAAACGCTCCGGTAATAAAACTGGTAAAGGCTTTTAAAAAGCAGTATAAAATAAAACAGGTAGCTGTTGATAGTATTGGCCCCATGGGTCGGGAAGGTGAATATTATCTTGCCTTTCGTTTAAAAGAATTCAGCAAAGCGCAAAAAATAAAATTTATTAAGCAGTTGAAAAAAACTGCTGCAACCATGACGGAACAAGGCTCGGCGGAGATAAAGGAAAATGAAATGGTTGATAAAGCAAGTCTTTCATCAAGGGCCGGCATTACTTTACTAAAATTATAATAAAGCCCTTTTACCAACATTTTAAAACTGCAAAATGCCGGCATTAAAAAAGAGACAGGACTATATTTCCTGGGATGAATATTTTATGGGCGTAGCATTGTTAAGCGCCCGCCGCAGTAAAGACCCAAATACGCAGGTAGGCGCCTGCATTGTGAACGATAAGAATAAGATTGTTGGTGCCGGATACAACGGCCTGCCCATCGGTTGCGACGATAATGAATTTCCCTGGGAAAAACAGGGAGATTTTCTGCAAACAAAATATCCCTTTATCTGCCATGCAGAACTAAATGCCATTTTAAATAATATTGGCATGGATCTCCAAGGCTGTAAAATCTATACAGCATTGTTTCCCTGCAATGAGTGTGCAAAAGCAATCATACAATCGGGTATTGCTGAAGTTATTTACCTGTCGGATAAATATGCAGGCAGCGATACGGCCAAAGCATCCAGAATGATGCTGGATAAGGCAGGGGTAAGTTGCCGCAAAGTACAGGCAAACATCAGCGACATAGTGCTTTCTTTTAATGATGCCGATGTGTGATCTAAAGCAAAAGACCAAACGTTGAAATAAAAATATCGGCCGCAGGCATTAATGCGGTACTCAAATACAGTTCATAAAATAAACATAGTTAACCAATGATAGAGCAAACAGAAATGATCGTTACCAATTGGTATTTTCATCTTCCCAACATCAGCACCAACCTGGCGCAACTGACCAATATAACTACCATGGATGTGATGCAAAAAAGAAATGCCCTTAAAAAAGGCATTGCCTGCAGGTTAAATTGCCATTTCAAAAATGGAGATGACCCCATACTGGATTATATGGCCGAACACTCTTACGTGATAGATTTTGACGACGTGATTGATAAACAGGAATTGCTGCGCATGTTCAGAAACAGTTTTTCTAATTTTGAAGAAAAGTTTGATTTTAGAAAATTGGGTACCGTTTTACAGTATGAAAAACTACGGCCGATGGACGAGACCGCTATTGACCTGGATACCGTATTGCCATTATTAAAATAAAAAACAGGAACCCAAATAAACTCAATCAAGATTTACTTCAATTTCTTTGTTGTAAGCAGTATCCACCCACTTGTTCATTGTTTTGGTACTTAGCCAGTATTTAAAAAGCCTGGTACTAAGTATGGTATTGATCCCGATTGAAAACAGGCGTGGCGGAATGGAATTGAAGATGCGGTAAATCTTCTCTTCTGTTGTAAGGCGCTTATGAATTTCGCGTTGAAAGTTTGTGAACATGCTTTCACTAAAATCATTTTGTAGCACTGCCCGTTGCAAAAACCTGGCCGCAACAAGTCCCGATATCATGCCCATGCCAATTCCCTCACCCGATGTTGGGCAAACCAATGCCGCCGCATCACCTATCAGTAACCATCCATCGCCACTTGCTTTGCGGGATGTGCCCGACATGGGAATCCCCCACCCCTTCACTGTTTCCAGGGGTTCAGCATTTTTAAACCGCTCGGTAAGCAGCGGATCGGTTTTTATCAGCAATTCAAATTCTTTGCGCACGTTTATATTTTTTTTGGCGATGTAATTACTCGCCATTCCATACCCCACGTTTGCCTTACCGCCAGGCAACGGAAATATCCAGAAATAAGACAAAGGTAATTTTGGCGGAAAGTATACTTCCATCAGGTTGCCGGGGTGCAACCCCTCTACCCCTTTCCAGTACTGGCGTACAGCTCCTGCATAATTATAGCGGTCAATCTTTCGCTCACCCAAATGTTTCAGTACCACAGAATGATCACCATCTGCACCGATTAAAAAACCGGTTTCAATAAGTACCGCACCGGCGTCATTTTTTCCTTCCAGCATCCATCCACTTTGCAGCTTGCTTATTTTTTCTATGCGGGTGCCAAAGAAGGTTGTAGCTACCCTGGGATTAATTTTATTCACCAAAAAATTATCAAAATCAATTCTTCTGCTGGTAAAAAACATGGGTTTGTTTTCGAGCTTACTTCCATTTCGTTTGCGTATGATATCTGTCCTTTTGCCGCCAGGCAAAATAAAGCGGAATCCTTCGGAAGCTGTAAATTGCGAAGACTGGGCTGTAAATTCTTTTTCAACAATCGCCGGATCCATATGGTTTAAAACCCTGATGACATTCAGGTCTATTCCATCTCCACAAATTTTATCACGTGGAAAAATGGCTGCATCAACTATTACATGGGCAATACCCATTTTACTTAAGAAAATACTGGTGCTGGCTCCTGCCGGCCCGGCGCCTATAATGCAGATAGCAGTTTTAATTTTTTGTGGATCCATAAATGGTTGGTACAACTTTTAATAGAGCTCCAAATATAAATTAAAATAGCATCGCAGCACGATGAAACAAATTCATCAGCTTTATTATTTTATATTTTAGTAAACGAATAATTCGCTACAA
>JBBRCM010000110.1:0-13431 GCA_038204855.1 Chitinophagales bacterium | reverse complement strand
TCATCACACAGCGCAAACCGCCTGCGATACCACACTTAAAACTTTTACACTGCCCCGCACACAGGTGAGTGCCCATTATGTTATCTGTAAAGATGGCACCATAAACCACATGCTGAACGATTACCTGCGGGCATGGCATGCCGGCAACAGCAAATGGGGAAATGTTACCGACGTAAACAGCGTAAGTATTGGCATTGAGCTTGATAATAATGGGTTTGAACCTTTTAGTGATGCACAGATAAAAAGCTTACTGGATGTTTTGAAAAAATTAAAAAAGGACAACAATATACCAACTGCCAATTTTATTGGCCATGCCGATATTGCACCCAAAAGAAAAGTTGATCCCAATAAATATTTTCCCTGGCAGCAACTGGCAGCAAATGGTTTTGGTTATTGGTACGATACAGCCAATGTAAGGCTGCCCGAAAATTTCAACGCGGTACAGGGCCTGCGCATTATTGGTTACGATACCAGGGATTCTATTGCCGCAATTAAAGCATTTAAACTGCATTTTGTTCAGCACGATTCCTTACCAGTACTTAGCGATGCAGACCGCAAAATTATTTATGACCTGTACAGGAAATATTGATTGCGATGCCGGTGTAAAAAATAACAATAACATATTTTAAGTAACCGGCTTCAGTATTCATTTAGAGAAAGCCTTTAACTAACTTTATCTTTCAATATCAAAATATGACGAAAAGAAACCTGCTTTTTATTTTTCTTGCCTTTGTTGCAATAAATACCCATGCACAAAAAACGGTAACGCTTCCAAATGGATGGTCGCTTTCGCCCGCCGGTAAAAGTTTACCACTTGGCGATCTGCCGTTAAATATGGCCGTAAGCAGTTCAAAAAAATGGATTGCAGTTATCAATAACGGACAAAGCAAACAAAGCCTGCAGCTTATCGATGTAAAAAACGAACGTATATTGGATAGCATTGAAATTGCCAAAAGCTGGCTGGGACTTAAATTCAGCAGCGATGAAAAATACCTGTTTGCCAGCGGCGGAAATGATAACTGGATTTTGCAATATGCCATTGTAAACAATAAATTATTATTAAAAGACAGCATTAAGCTGGGTAAGAAATGGCCAAACAAAATTTCTCCGGCCGGCATTGATATTGATGATGCCCAAAATTTGCTGTACGTAGTAACTAAAGATGATAATTCATTGTATATAATCGACCTGCTTACAAAAAATATTTTGCAGCAGGTTAAATTAGATGGAGAAGCATACACCTGTCTTTTATCAACTGATAAAAAACAACTTTACATCAGTTGCTGGGGCTGCGATAAATTGATTGTGTTTAATACAGGAAATAGAAAAATCGAAAGCCAGATTCCGGTAGGCGATAACCCCAACGATATCTGCATTACCAAAAACAATCATTTTCTGTTTGTTGCTAATGCCAACGATAATTCCGTTTCTGTTATTAATTTAAAAGAAGGTAAGGTAGTTGAAACGCTGACTGCTTCATTGTTTCCGGATGCACCTCCCGGAAGTACCAGCAACGGGTTAGCTTTAAGTAATAATGATAAAACCCTGTTTATTGCGAATGCCGATAATAATTGCTTAGCGGTTTTTGATGTAAGTAAACCCGGCTTCAGCTCATCAAAAGGATTTATACCGGTAGGATGGTATCCCACCTGTGTGAAGGTAATTGGTAAAAAAATATGGGTAACCAATGGAAAGGGGTTTTCCTCTTTCGCCAATCCGAAAGGGCCAAGCCCTGTAAAACGAAAAGTGATTTATCAGGCAGGGGAGGAAGATAAGTCGCAATATATTGGCGGCTTAATGAAAGGTACTTTGAGTATCATTGACATGCCATCTGCGAAAGAGTTAAGTATTTATTCGCAACAGGTTTATAAAAATACACCTTACACAAAAGCGAAAGAAAGCGGCAGCATCATTGAAGCCGGCAACCCGATCCCGGGAAACATTGGCGACCCATCTCCTATCAAGCATGTATTTTACATCGTTAAGGAAAACCGCACGTACGACCAGGTATTAGGAGATGTACCCGAAGGAAACGGCGATACCAGCCTTGTATTATTTGGCGAAAAGATAACTCCCAATCAACATAAGCTGGCAAAAGATTTTGTGCTGCTGGATAATTTTTATGTGGACGGTGAGGTGAGTGCTGACGGGCATAATTGGAGCCTGGGTGCGTATGCAACAGATTACCTGGAGAAGAACTGGGTAACCAGTTATGGTGGCCGCGGTGGCGGATACGATGCAGAAGGCACAAGAAAAATTGCAAATAATAAAGGAGATTTTATCTGGGGAGCATGCAAAAAAGCCGGAGTAAGTTACCGTACCTACGGAGAATTTGTAGAGGATCGCAAAGCAAATATACCCGTACTGGAAAATCATTTCTGTCCTTATTTTGTTGGATGGAATTTGAATGTTCCGGATACTGCCCGTTATTATCAATGGGCACGTGAATTTGACTCGTTGGTTGCAGCTAAGGCAGTACCAGCTTTTATGTCTCTACGTTTCCCTAATGATCACACCGCTGGTTTATCAAAAGGAAAGCCTACTCCTTTTGCCTTTGTTGCTGATAATGATCTTGCAATAGGTATGTTTTTAGAACATCTTAGCAATAGCCCGGTATGGAAAGAGAGTGTTGTTTTTATTTTGGAAGATGATGCACAAAACGGCCCCGACCATGTAGATGCACACCGGAGCACTGCTTATGTCGCAGGTCCCTTTGTAAAAAGAAATTTTGTAGATCATACCTCGTATACAACCAGCGGTATGCTGCGTACTATTGAACTGATACTGGGCTTGTCGCCTATGAGTCAATACGATGCAGGCGCAACGCCCTTGTGGCGAAGCTTTACGTCGATGCCTGACTTTACTTCGTTTAAAGCCAAACCGTCGAATATTGATCTTTCTGATAAGAATTTGGTGTGGAATGAATTATCTCAAAAGTCAGCAACTTTCGATTTTACAAAAGAAGACAGGGTGCCGGATTTAGAATTCAGCGAAGTGTTATGGAAAGCCGTAAAAGGATTGAATGCGGTGATGCCAGCCCCAAAAAGGGCCGGTTTTGTTAGGGTTGTTAGTAAAGATGATGACGATTGAACGGTAGTGGAATTCCAGTACTTTAGGCTATCATCCAGGTAATATCTCCTTTTAATAATTGAACCGGTAAAGGGTTTTTAGTTTTTCGGTTAGCAGAGATTCTTTGTAGTATTGATTTTTTTTCTTCGCCATGTATCAATAATAAAATTTGCTTTGCCCGGTTTATTAAATAGAAGGTGAAACTGATGCGGTAGATATTCTTTTCTTTCACAAAAATTTCTTTTATCAATCTTTTCTTTTCCAGTAATATTTCGTTGCCGGGAAAAAGAGAAGCAGTGTGGCCATCGGCACCCATGCCCAGTAAAACCAGATCGAAGGCATATTTTGTATCAGCCGTTATCTTTTTTACCGATGCTTCATAACTGGCAGCATCTTTTTTTGGCGTAGATGTTACCGGTATGGCAAAAATATTTTTACGGGGGATGGGAATATGCTCTAGCAAAGCTTTTGAAGCCATGTTAAAATTACTTTCAGTATCGCTATGCGGTACATATCGTTCATCACTAAAAAAGATGAATACTTTTTTCCAGTTGATATTCTGGCTGAATTCAGGCGTTGCCAACAACTCGTAAAATCTTTTGGGTGTGTTGCCTCCGCTGAGTGCTACAGTAAATTTATCATGCGCTGCAATGCTGCGGCTGTAAGCAACTGTAAAAAACTGTGCAGCAGCATTACTTAGCGATTCGTATGAATTATAATGAAGCATGTGACTATTTGTTTTAGCCTCATTGAGGCGTTATGTTAGTAGAAATTAACAACGGTTTTTGTGTAGCTCCATCGGAGCGAAATGTTTACATGCCGCTCCGATGGAGCTATTTCAATATCTGAAAATCTATTTTCTACTAACATAACGCTCCTACGGAGCTATGTTTTAGAATCATCTCATTAAAAGATTACAGATACCATTTCCTCCCATCTTTTTTTAAAAGATCATCTGCGGCTTTTGGCCCATCGCTGCCGGCAGCATAAAATTTCAGGTTTGGCTTTGACTGCTTCTGCCAGTTGTTAATGATTGGCATTACAATTTTCCAGGCTGTTTCCACCTGGTCGTTTCGCATAAATAAAGACGGGTCTCCATCCATCGCATCCAGCAATAAAGCTTCGTACGCTTCGGGTAATTGCTCAGTATAACTCTCCCGGTAGGTAAAATCCATTTCCACATTTTTCAATTTCATATCAAGTCCCGGTACTTTACTTTCAAACCAAAGGCTTATCTCATTATCGGGCTGAATAGAAATGATAAGCTTGTTTGCATTACAGTCGCCTTTAAAAATTTTGTATGCTGTGTTTTTAAATTGCACAACAATTACCGAAGTTTGTTTAGGTAAACACTTGCCTGTACGCAGGTAAAACGGAACATTCTGCCAACGTTGGTTATCAATAAAAAATTTACCTGCAAAATACGTTTCAGTAACAGAAGCAGGAGCAACTTTTTCTTCTTCACGGTAAGCAACCTGGTTTATATCTTTCACTGTTCCTTTTGTGTATTGTGCCCGTATAATATCTTTTGCTGCTGTTGCTTTTGTAAATGGCCTGATTGCCTGAAGCACTCCCAATTTCTTATTTCTTATTTCAGCAGCATTTAGTTTGTTAGGTGCTTCCATAGCTACCACGCAAAGTAATTGTAGCAAATGATTTTGTATCATATCCCTTACAGCACCCGCTTGCTCATAGTAGCCTGCACGACCGCCGACACTCACAGTTTCTGCCACCGTTATCTGTATATGATCGATAAAATTTTTATTCCACAACGGTTCAAATATATAGTTGGCAAAACGAAATACCATCATATTCTGTACGGTTTCTTTGCCCAGGTAATGATCGATACGGTACAATTGTTTTTCTGAAAAACGCTTCAACAAAAAGGCATTGAGTTTTTTGGCCGTTTGCAAACTGCTGCCAAAAGGTTTTTCTATAATAATGCGGTCTGTTTCTTTTTGAGTAGCAATTTTATTTTTATACAATTCTTCGGCGATGGTTTCAATAAAACGGGGCGACACTGAGAAATAAAACAACCGGTTAAGCCGCTGCCCGGTTTTTTCATCCTGCTCTTTTAAAGATTTACCCAAGGCAATGTATAAATTGGCATCGGTAAAATCGCCCTGCAGATAATGAATATGACTGCTGAACTGTTTCCACGCATTTCTATCTGCCTTGCCCGAACGGCTGAATTTGTTGATGCCTTCCAGCAGGCGTTTGTTATAAGCATCAGCTGTTACTTCACCATGATCAACGGCTGTGATCGAAAATTTTTCCGGCAGGTTATCGGCAAGATAAAGATTGTACAAAGCCGGTATCAGCTTGCGCCAGCATAAATCTCCATTTGCGCCAAAAATGATGACAGATTGAGGTGCTGTATTATTTTTTTTCATAGTAAATTTTTATTTCCAGTCTGTATGAAAGCTTCCGGAAGCATCTGTGCGTTCGTATGTATGAGCACCAAAGAAATCCCGTTGTGCCTGTATTAAGTTTGCCGGTAAAGTTTGTGAGCAATAAGCATCAAAATAATTCAATGATGCTGAAAAAGCCGTAACAGGTATTTTGTTTTTTATGCCGATGCTGCAAACCTCACCTGTAGCCATTCTTAAGTTCTTCAACGTATCAATAAATACCGGTGAATGAATGATGTTGTTAAGCGAACTGTCTGTAAGATAAGCTTTGCGTATTTCATTTAATAGAGTAGAACGGATGATGCAACCTCCTTTCCATATTCTTACAACTTCAGCAATTTGGACATCGTAGTTATATGTTTTTGATGCTTCGTGCAGTAGATGTAAACCCTGTGCATATGCAAGTACAAAAGCAAATTGCAGGGCATCTTTGCAATCATTTACCAATTGTTCTTTATTTACAAAGGCTGTATTTTTTGCAGGAAGATATTTTTCAGCAGTTGCTACCCTTTCTTCTTTCATGGCAGAAAGATAGCGCATGCTTACTGCAGCATCAATCACTGGTATCGGAATGTTCAGATCCATGGCACTTTGGCTGGTCCACATACCAGTTCCTTTTTGTTTAGCTTTATCCAGAATCATATCTACCAATAAAGCATCTGTCTTATCATCTTTCTTTAAAAAAACATCGGCTGTAATTTCTATTAAAAAGCCCTGCAGCTCTGCATTATTCCAATCTGCAAAAGTTTGTTGCAATGCTGAGTTGCTTAAACCGCCCACGTTTTTTAACAGCCCGTACACTTCACTTATCAGTTGCATCATGGCATACTCAATTCCATTGTGAACCATTTTTGTATAATGACCTGCCGCACCATTACCAACAAAAGTTACGCAGGGTCCGTCTTCGGTTTTTGCAGCAATGCTCTCTAAAATATTTTTAACTGCGTTAAAACTTTGTTCGTTACTGCCCGGCATCATGCTGGGGCCAAACCTGGCACCTTCTTCGCCACCGCTAACGCCCATGCCCATAAAATGAATGCCGTCTTCCTGCAGTTGTGTATACCTTCTGTCTGTATCTGTAAAATGCGAATTGCCACCATCAATAACAATATCATCTTTTTGTAAAAGTGGCACCAGCTCTGCAAGTACGGCATCTACAATTTTTCCGGCAGGCACCAGCAACATTATTTTAGCAGGCTTCTCCAGGCTGTCAACAAGTTGCTGCATCGTTGCTGCAACACTAACAGGTTTGCCAACAGCTTCGGTTGTTAAACGTTGTTGCTGCGCCGCATCACGGTCATAACCACAAACAGCAAAACCATGGTCGGCGATGTTCAATACCAGGTTTCTCCCCATGGTGCCCAAACCAATCATTCCAAACTGTGCTTTTTCCATACTAAAGATTTAACTGTTGAAATATTTTCCAATAACCGGAAGCTTTGCAAATTCCTTTTTTTCAATCCGGGAAACAAAGAGCATAAATGCTGCCAATAAAATAGCCCCCACGGCAGATTGAATAACAAGGTTTGCTGTAAGCGCTGCAATTCCTTTATGGATAAAGAATAGCAACACTGCAATAACCATGTATGCAACCAGTTTTTTCCATGCATAAGGTATCCTGTAAACTTTTTGTCCCCAAACGTAACTCATAACCATCATGCTGCCGTAGCAAAAAAAAGTGGCCCATGCGCAGGCGATATATCCAAACCGTGGAATAAAAAAATAATTGATAGCGATAGTTATTAAGGCGCCGCTAATGGTAATGTAAGCACCGGGCGAAGTTTTGTTGCCGAGTTTATACCAGATTGACAAATTATAATAAATACCAAGGAACATATTTGCCAGCAGCAATATCGGCACAACCACAAGGCCGCCCCATAACTTTGACGCAATAAAATATCGCCACACGGGCAGAAAGAGCGCTACTACCAGGAACATGACGCTGATGATAATTACAAAAAATTTCATTACCCGTGCATAGGTACGTTGTGGATTTTCGGAGCCTGCCTGTTTAAAAAAGAAAGGCTCGGCACCCATACGGAAAGCCTGTATAAAAAGCGAAATTAAAATGGAAAGTTTATAGCAGGCACTGTAAATGGCAACCTGTTGTTCTTTAAAAATTTCGGTACCCGGCACCCACCATTTCAACATGATCCTGTCGAGCGTTTCGTTAATAACCCCGCCCATGCCTACAATGATCATGGGCATTGAGTAAACCATAATCCGCCGCCAGAGTTTAAGGTCTAATTTAAAACGGATAGCCAGCACTTCTCTATACAAAAACAACAGCGTAATTACAGCTTGTATAAGATTGGCAATAACAATATAATAAACAGGATTCTTGTTTACATCAACAATACTGTTCCATGCAGAAGCAGGATTTGCCTTTGCCCTCACATAACAAACCGATAAAAAGAAAAAAGTAAAAAACAGGTAAGCCACGATGCCGGAAACTTTTGCCAACGCGTACTTTCTGGGTCGGCCATCGTAACGCAGTTTGGCAAAAGGTATAACAGCCAGCGTATCTATCATGATGATGATGATACTGAATTTGATAAGTTCGGGATAATTGCTGATACCTGCAAAGGTTGCCAGTCGCTGGTGAAAGAATAATAAGGTAGCACCCAGTAAAATAGTGCTTATAATTATAGAAGTGGCAGTGGTATTGTATATGGTGTTTTTATTTTCTTCTTTGTTTGAGAAACGGAAAAAAGCAGTTTCAAGTCCGTAAGTAAACAATACATTTAAAAATGGAAGTACCGAATATACCAGGCTCATCTTACCATAATCTTCCGTTAATAAAACATTGGTGAGATAAGGAGTAACCAGGTAGTTTAAAAACCTGGCGGCGATGGTACTTACACCATACCAGATTGTTTGTCCTGCTAATTTTTTAATGCCGCTCAATTATCTTTTTTTGTTTGGTGCAATTTACCTTTATAATTTTTAAATACGATTGTGCAATGCTTTATTTCGCAAATCGTTGATTCCCCGTCATAATGACGATCCGTTCATTTTTTTGTATTGGTAATGCCTGTTTTTTATTGGGGAGGTTTTGTAGCTGCGGTGTAGGTTAAAAAAGGCAGCAACCAAAAATGGAATCAAAAGAATTTTTTTTACCAGATTTCCCGGACAATCTTTTTTCTGAAATCTTTTAGCGTGCCCACTCTCTTTTTTACTTCAATGCGTTTTTCTTTGGCTGCTTTTGATGGTTTGGTTGCTTTACGTGGTTTGGGTTTTATAAGCGCTTTGTTTACCAGGGTATTCATTTTTTCTATCACATCCTGCTTATTGGCAAGCTGGCTCCGGTCGGCCTGGCTTTTTACCAGCAAAAATCCCTCAGAATTTACCTTTTTAAACAATTTTTCCAGCAATAATTTCTTTTGCTCATCATCAATTAAAAGTGAAGATTCTATATGCCAATAGCCCTCCACCATGGTTTCTACCTTGTTCACGTTCTGGCCCCCTTTTCCGCCACTTCGGGCTGTTTTAAATTTTATCTCGTAACTTATATTGAGCATTTGTCAAAATTAAACAGAAAAAGTACGAATTTGCAGGCATTACCGTTATAAAAGCATCTTATTTTTCGATAATAACTTTTTTTTACACATTTTTGCATGAAACCAACCGGAAAAGATGATAAAAGGTATTTACGATTCACTTGTTGAGCGAAAGCAGCAACAGAAAAAGTCATTTGCCGTATTGATTGATCCTGATAAGGTTAACAATAGTAACCTGCTGCCATTGATTGAGATGGCGGTAGCTGCTAAAGTTGATTATTTTTTAGTAGGAGGGAGCCTCGTTATTTCAAACTACCTGGATGAATGTGTACAACTGATAAAACGCAGTTGCGATATCCCCGTGATACTTTTTCCCGGCAGCCCTAACCAGGTAAGTAAATATGCCGATGCGCTTTTATATCTTTCACTTATCAGCGGACGCAATGCCGATATGCTGATTGGACAGCACGTAATATCTGCACCCATTGTAAAGCAAAGCGGCCTCGAAATTTTATCAACCGGTTATATGGTGGTAGATGGCGGTGCACCCACAACTGTTTCTTATATTTCCAATGCATCTCCCTTACCGGCAGATAAAAATGAAATTGCCATGTGTACGGCCATGGCTGGCGAAATGCTGGGTATGAAACTGATTTACATGGATGCCGGCAGCGGTGCCAAACGCGCTATCAGCGAAGATATGATTGCCAAGGTTGCTGCAGTTATTGAAGCGCCCCTCATTATTGGCGGCGGTATTATTGAGCCCGAAAAAGCTTACCTCAACTGCAAAGCCGGTGCCGATGTGATTGTGGTGGGCAATGCAATAGAAAAAGATCCTAATCTTATAAAAGAAATGGCCGCTGCCGTGCATAGCGTGGCAGTGACGGTGTAAAATCGACGCCCCTCGCTTAACTGTTATATTATCGGGAGAAAACCAAATGACAGAAGCAAAGCTGAAGCTCTACATCTTTTATGAGCCGGCAAGTTTCATTAAATTTACTGTGCAGGCCCATTTAAATTACTATCATTTTCTTCCTTATCTTTCTTAAATTCAAGCTTACCAAATTTCCACGCAAAGTTTATACCTATAGAGCGATAGGCAATTTTGCGTTCTGTATTTGTTGCAAAGTTTGGCCCTTTCAATGCTGTTTTTTGTGCTAAATATTCACTTAAAAAGTTGTTGGCCGTAAGTGCAATACTGCCTTTCTTTTGCCAAAACTGTTTGCGTATGGCAAAGCTGTAAGAGGTAAATGAAGGGTAGGTGCCCTGTGCCTCGTGCCGTACACCGCTGAAGTTGGCAAAAAATTCGGCCAGCAGCGAGTTGGTAAACTGGTAGCTGGCATTCAAATTAGTGCGGAAATTAAAACTGTTGCTGTTGTAGCCTATATCAATAGCGTTTACAGTATGGCGGATAAAAAGAAATACATTACTCCTGATGTTTAATTTGGGCGTGATGTGAAGATCTGCAAACAAATTCATGCCAACATTATTTTCCCGACCAATATTCTGCCGGGTGCTTACTGCCACATTTTTATACACCGAATCGCCCACTTTATAAGATGGATAATAAACAATAAAAGGCTGTATATCTTCCTCATTAATGCGGTAAAATAAATTCAGCATCAGCGATCCTGTTTTGCCCAGGTCCCGGCTGTAAGCCATTTCAAAGCGCTGGCCAATCTCGGGTTTTAAATATGGGTTGCCCGCCGAAAGATTTTTAGGATCAGTTGTGTTTACAAACGGATTCAGCTCTTCATAATCGGGGCGGTTTATTCTTTTTGAATAGCTCAGTTTCAACGTTGTTTTTTCATGTATTTTTTTTGATAAAAAAACAGAAGGTACAAAGGTATTGTACCCCGGCACTTTTACCTGCGTAAGTGCATTGCTGTAATAAGAGTTGATCTCTGTCCGCTCGTACCTGCCACCTACCTTGGCATCAAATAATTTTGCCACCGGAAAACTTATTTCGGCATAACCGGCATAAACTTTTTGTTTGTAGTTTAAACTGTTGGTTAAAAAATTATTGGGTTCATAAGTTTTTGATGTTTGCTGATAACTGCTTACTTCGGCATTGCCTGCAATATTATTAAGGCTTACTTTACCACCAAAACCCAGTTTAATATCTTCTGCCAAAGGTTGTGTATAATCCATGGTAAATTCCGTTTCTCTTGTCTTTGCGGGGTTGTATGCTTTTGTGCCGTAGTAAAGCGAATCCTGCGGAAGCAAAAATTGTTCTGAATTGGCATAGCCTTTATTTTTTTCGGCACTGGTATTAAATGCCACTTCCAGTTCCTGGTCTTCTTTGGCAAAAGTTCTTTTGTAGGTTAAGGATATATCGGTTGTGTTAATGTGAAACCGGTTATCAGTATTGATTAAGGAGAGTATTTGCGGTAAGCCTCCGTTTTTATCGGGTTGCAATGCCTGGTTGGTGCTGCCTTTTCCATTAACTCCAAAATGGTTGAAAGAAATATTACCCGAGATATTGTTGAACTTTTTAATGGTCCAGTCAAAGCCTGCGCCTGTTTGTAAACCCTGTCTTTCAAAACGGCTGTTACTAAATTGATGCAGGGTGCTTATGATATTACTGTCAGTTGTTTGCCGGTAAGTATCATTGGTGGTTTTAGACCGCAGCCTTTTATTACCGCTGAAAAAAGCATTTACACCAAAATTATTTTTACGGGCATTAAAATTTAAGGAAGCATTTTCCTGCCTGGTGCCTGCGGTTAAAGAAATATTTCCATTGTATCCTTTTGCATTATTTGTTTTAAGTATGATGTTGATAATGCCCCCCAATCCCTGTGCATCGTACTTTGCGCCGGGGTTGGTAATTACTTCAATACTTTTTATCTGGCTGGCCGGTATAGACTGCAGCACATCGGCAATATTGCTGCCGAATGCAGTGGAAGGCTTACCATTTTATTAAAAACTTTATGCCTGAGCTGCCCGATAATTGCACATTACCATCTGCATCAACTGAAACCTGCGGAATTTTTTTTAACAGGTCGGTGGCAACGCCGCCCTGCGAACTCAGGTCTTTTTCGGCATTAAATACCATTTTATCAATCCTGTTATCTATAAGTTTGGCTTTGGCTGTTACGGTAACATTCTTCAGTGTTATTTTTTGCGGCGTAAGGGAAATAGTTTTAAGATCAATGATGGCGTCTTTTTTATTAAGCACCACATCGTTCATAGTAAGAGCCTGGTAACCCAGGTTTTCAAAAATAAGGATGTAGGTGCCCGCTGCAATGTCAGTTAAAGCAAAGCTGCCTGTTTTATCTGTAGTGGTTCCTGTCAACGGTTTTTTTTCGCCTTTAATGAATATGGTTACGGTTCCATATTCTAACGGTACTTTACCTGCAGTGCTTACAACAGCACCCATGATGCTATTACCGCCCCTGGTTTGAGCCATTGCAAAAAAGCCAACGCACATAAAATATACCACTAACATTATTATCTTCATCTGTTCAATTTAAAAT
Organism: Chitinophagales bacterium; assembly: GCA_038204855.1. Taxonomy (GTDB): domain Bacteria; phylum Bacteroidota; class Bacteroidia; order Chitinophagales; family Chitinophagaceae; genus Ferruginibacter. The sequence continues at coordinate 975 of JBBRCM010000110.1, read as the reverse complement.
TTGCGCAAATATCCTTTACAATTCTGTAGAAATGTTGATTTATAATAGGGAGCAATATTTTTTTTGCAGATGGTATTATATCCGGTTAACCGGTATTTAAACAAGCGGTAAAGTGAGCGTGCTGTATAACAAAACAGACCCAAACCTGCGTTTGGATCTGTTGATAATTCAGTTTTTTATTTTGCCCTCAATTGTTCATCTACTTGGGGGAGAGCCTGCCTCGGTTTTTTGGGAGGTTACGATGAGGTCATTTTTTAATTTAATTAAACCCAGATTTTGCAGTTGAAATCGTAGCGAGGGTTTCAAATACAAAACAGATAAGGGTTTCAGGTTATTTTTTGGATGAAAGAATAGTGAACTATTCTGAATTCAAAAAATGTTCTTAAAGGCTTAGCTGTGAAGGATTTGGAAGCCGCAGTAGATTTCAACTGCAAAATCTGGGTTAAAATACCTGGTAATAAAAACCGGCTATTGCCCATCGCTCATTTTGTTTGAAGTGCTTTCGATGCAACTGATTTTTTAATGGGGTGTATTGCCCGGAAATTTAATAAACTGTTCCTGTATCTGCCCGGATCGGGTAAAATGTATTTCATCGATGTTGGGTATTTTAGCAACAGTTTCTTTAAAAATTTGTGCGTTAACATAATCTCCTTGTGATTGGCTGTGTTTTCATTCGAATTGCTGTCGGCACCCTTAGTGGATGGGCAATGGAAGCTGCTGATACTTCCCTCGCCATCATAGGCATCGAAGAAAGCGATAATGGATAAGATACGCAGCCTCAGGTTACACACCCGAACGGGCAGTATACATGTGCTGGCGAATCTTTTAAATCCTTTAGTGCGTGGCTGGCAAAACTACTACTGCCACTTTATTAAAAGTAACCTGAACGACCTTTGGCGCTTTGTAAACCGGCGCCTTGAGAAATGGTGCAAGTGGAACAAGCGGATGCATTTACGAAAGAGCCGTCAATGGCTC
>JBBRCM010000109.1:0-13598 GCA_038204855.1 Chitinophagales bacterium | reverse complement strand
TTGATTATTAGGCCGTTGGCCAAAGGAGGAGATAATCAAATTCATTAGCAAATCAGCTAAGAATAAAAATTTAAGAAATTGAAAAAGGCTCGATTGAGCCTTTTTCAATTTAGTGTTGCGAAGACTGGGATCGAACCAGTGACCTTCGGGTTATGAGCCCGACGAGCTACCGCTGCTCTACTTCGCGGTGCAAAACTAAGGTTTTATGGCTGCGCTGCCAAATAATATCAAACTTTGTAGCTAAATCTTTAAAATAAAAAGAGATTTTGAGAAAGGCAAAAACAGGCCCCACACGCTTTAAGGATAATTAAAGTTTGGAAGAAGCATAGTTCAGGTATAGATAGAGTATGGCTAAAGCACGGCTGAAGCATAGTTCAGGCATAGATAGAGTATGGAGAGTGTATGAAAACATGATTATCAATACTGGTGTCTCAATAAAAACAGATTTTTTAACGTCTTATTCTCAAAATGTATACTTTCAATGCAGAAACAATTTTATGAAAAGAAATTTTATAGCATTATGCTGCATTATTTTATTAACTGTATTGACTGTCAGCTGCAAAAGCAAAATAAAACAACAGGATGATGAATTGTACAGCCGCCACCTGCAACGGCAGGTGAAATTAACCATCATCAGCACGCCCATGCCCGATGATAAAAACGAGCTGAATTTATTGATACTGAACGATGGACAGGATATGGGACAATTCAGGATAAAAGAGATCGTTGACAGTTTGTATAAGAAAAAATTGATCAAACCCTTATTGATAGTTGGTGTACATGCAGGTGACCGGATGAAGGAATATGGAGTAAGCGATAACCCCGACTATTTAAAACGCGGAGACAAAGCCGGTTATTATGATGCCTTTATTGATAACGAGTTGTACCCCTACGCCAAAAAAAATGCAACCGTTCGTAAATTTAAATCGGTAGCCATTGCAGGTTGTTCGCTGGGCGGATTATCGGCTTTTGACATTGCCTGGAACAATGCTACAAAAATTGATAAAGTGGGCGTGTTTTCAGGTTCGTTCTGGTGGCGGGATAAGGATGATAAAGCTGCTGATTACTCAGATGATAAAGACCGCATCATGCTCAATAAAATAAGATCATCCCGTAAAAAACCTGGTTTAAAATATTGGTTTTATACTGGCGGCAAAGAAGAAACAGGCGACCGCGATAAAGACAGTGTTATTGATGTAGTGGATGATACCAGGGACCTGGTGGAACTGATCAAAAGTAAAAATGTTTGCTTACCCGATGATATAAGATTAGTTGAAGACCCCAATGGCAAACATGATTATGAAAGCTGGAGCAAACAATTTCCTGCTTTTTTGATCTGGGCTTTTGGGAGGTAGACATATAGCTGATATCACAGTATCCAGCCTAATTTGTGCAAGGTCTCCATTGAGCAGCACCTTCACTTACTCTGCAATTTTATTTCAAGCCATTCTCCTCCTGCTTGAACTGCATTCACTATGTATAGGCACGAATAATTTTCATGGCTTATATTAATATTCCATGGTCCTTCCCGCAAATTTTGAAATATTTCAAACTCTCCACTGTTATTTGATTTGGCTGTAAACTTAAGATCCAAACTAAAAAGTTCAACATTCGCATCTGAAATAGGCTTGGAGGTTTTATAATCCAAAAGAGTTCCATGTATTAAAGTGGCACTTGTATCAAGTACAACTGTTTTAAGAATTCTTATTGTCAGAGTGTCGTTATTTTTATTCTGCTCATTTAAATAGGTAACAAAACAATCCCCATGTTTTTGAATTGTATGAGTTGTTGTACAGGAAAAAATAAAAAATAAAGATATTGCCGATTGAAGTTTTTGCATAGCTAAATTTAACTATATTACTGTTAACTTAAAAGCGGAATTGACAAATCTAAACTATTTTAAAATTTTAATTCTCCTTAGTAATACTACTTGCCCCACTGCTGTGTTTTTCTTTAATAACTCCATTGCCTTTGTACTTAATATCGCTGGCGCCGCTGGCAGACGCAGTTAATTCACTATTGATGGTAATACGCACATCGGATGCTCCGGAAATATTGGCATTGCAGATATCAGTAACCAGGTCAAAAGCCTTTACATCGCTGGCACCGGTGCTTTTAATATTTACGGTATTGGCAGTACCCGAAATTTTTGCATCACTGGCACCGCTGAGGTTGATATCAAGTGTGGTTACTTTTACGATGCCTTTAAAGTCGCAGGCACCCGACATATGCAGCACGAGCGTTGTGGTAGTTACAGTTCCGGCAACAACAACATCACAGGCACCTGATGCATCAATTTTTTTAAGATCGCTGAACGATACATAAGCCCGTAGTTTGCGGTTATTTTTATTCCAGCCCTTATCGCCTTCATAAAATATTTTAAGCGTGCCGTCTTCTACAACTGTTTTAATTCCTTCTTTATAATTTTCAGTAGAGGCACTTACTGCAACTGCATTATTATCGGACTGCGATAAATACACATCGACACCGCCTGACACTTTAATCGCATTAAACTGGCCAGTCAGTTCCCTGATGGATGCGTTTGGATCAACTACAATTTCGTTTTGCGCTTTCAAAACCAACACCGCAAAAACTGTTACAATCAAAAATAAAAATTGTTTCATCTTATTTAACTTTTTTAACGCTGCCGCCGCTGCTTGTTTTGATATCCCTGATGAGGCCGGTTCCTTTATAATGTATATCGCCACCGCTGCTTGCTTTGGCTGTAAGTTCCTTATTAATGGTTAGATGTATGTCTCCGCCGCTGCTGGCAGTTGCATCGCAAAAATCAACTGCAAAATCATATCCTTTAAAATCAGCGCCACTGCTTACTTCAACTGTAAATTTATCGGCACTACCTCTTGCTTGCATGGTTGCGCCGCTGTTCACTTCTGCAATCAGTTCTTTTGCATTGATGGCCCCGGTAAAATCGGCTCCGCTGGTTACCTGCATATCTAATTTATCTGCTTTTATACTGCCATTTACAATTACATCCGCTCCGGCAGAAACCTGTAATTTCTCCAAAGCTTTAAAAGAAACATAGGCTTTCAGGTTTGCCTTTCCGTTTGACTTCCAGGTAACGCCTTTGATATCGTAATAAATTTTCAACGTGCCGTTTACTATTTCTGTTTTTAAACGGTCAATGTGCTTTTGTTCTGATGCACTGACTGCCACCGACTCTTCATCTCCCTGCGTAAGGTACAGATCAATACCGCTTGAAACTGAAATACCTGTAAAACTACCGCTTACAGAGCGTGATACTGCATTGGCATCATTAATAACTTTGGTTTCCTGTGCAAAGGCACACACGGAGATCATGGAGGCGATCAGGAATACTAATTTTTTCATCTTTATTAATTTTTATGATTTTTGAAAGACGAAACAATTAAGCCAGGGCAACAGCCTTGCCAACGGTTGCCCTGCTTAATTTATTTCGTGGCTATACTCGATTAATTATACGCACCAACATTCGCTTTTGTTACACAATTTTTAAAATTTGTTTCAAACTCCCTTACCTTTGCGTTTTAAAGCTCTTTTAACCGTTTGAATTTCCGGGGTGCTTTTTTCCGCCATGTTTCGACAAGCTCAACATGACAAAAAAAGGCTGAGATAATACCCGATAACCTGCTCAGGATAATGCCTGCGAAGGGAGAAAATACAGCTCCTCCAACCTCATTTGGGAAGAGGAAGACAGCGGATTTTTACCTCCCCCGGATTTTCAGCTCAAATTTTTTAATGATGAAAAATTTATTGGTATGCGCATTTTTGTGCTCAGCTTCTTTTGTTTTATTTGCCCAAAAGGAAAAAACATTTAATGACACTGCTTACCTGCAGGCGGTAGAAGTACAAGCAATACGTGCAGGCGAAAAAGCACCTTTTGCAAAAACAGATATTACCAAAAAGGAAATTGAAAAAAATAACCTGGGGCAGGATCTTCCCTTTTTGCTGAACCAGACCCCGTCTGTTGTGGTTAATTCTGATGCCGGTAATGGTGTAGGTTACACCGGCATACGCATACGGGGCACTGATGCGGCCCGTATCAATGTTACGCTCAACGGCATTCCGTATAACGATGCAGAAAGCCAGGGAACTTTTTTTGTTGACCTGCCCGATTTTTCTTCTTCGGCAAACAGCATACAGGTGCAGCGTGGTGTGGGTACATCAACAAACGGTGCAGGATCTTTTGGAGGCACAATCAATATTGCAACCAATGATCTTAATAAGGAACGATATGCATCTACAAACAACAGTGTTGGCTCCTTTAATACTTTTAAAAATAATATCCAGTTTGGTACCGGTTTGCTTGGTAAACATTTTACGGTTGATGGAAGGGTAAGCCGCATCAGCAGTAATGGGTATATCGATCGTGCGAAATCGAACCTGCAATCTTTTTACCTGAGTACTGCATTTGTAAACGCAACAAATTCACTAAGGTTGAATATTTTTTCGGGCAAAGAAAAAACATACCAGGCATGGTACGGAGTGGCGGAAAATTTATTAGATACAAACCGCACCAATAACCCCAGCGGTACCGAAAAGCCCGGTGAGCCTTATGATAACGAAACAGACAACTATACCCAAACCCATTACCAGCTTTTTTATAACCACAAGTTCAACGCTTACTGGAAAGGAAATATGGCAGTTTTTTTAACAAGGGGAAAAGGTTATTACGAACAGTACAAGGCCGATAAAAAATTGTCCGATTATAATCTGCCCGATTATTTTAATGGTACCAACACCATTAAAAGAACCGACCTGGTACGCAGGCTTTGGCTGGATAATTATTTATATGGAACCATCTTTTCTTTACAATACCAGAAAAATAAAACACAGTTTATTTTTGGCGGCGGTTACAACGGGTACGATGGCAACCACTATGGCGATATAAAATGGGCTGCCGTACAGGCCGCCGTGCCAAAGGATTATCGCTTTTATAATCTAACAGCATACAAAAAAGATTTTTCTGTTTACAGCAAATGGATACAGCAATTTAGCAGCCATTGGCAGGGCTTTGCAGATCTGCAGTTTAGAAATATAAATTACACGATTCATGGCTTTAGGGAAAATCCAACATTGGAAATAAAAGAAAACTACTCATTCCTGAATCCTAAACTTGGTATAACTTATTTCAACAAAACCTGGAAGGTATATCTCTCTTATGCTCTGGCCGGTAAAGAACCTAACCGTGATGATTTTGAAGCAGGAGATACCCAGCAGCCAAAAGCAGAAAAATTACATGATGTAGAAATGGGAGTTGAGAAAAACACTGCCGTTTATTCTTTTGGTGCCAACCTGTACTACATGTACTACCAAAACCAATTGGTTTTAACCGGAAAAATAAATGATGTGGGTGCTTACGCCCGTACCAATATCGCCAAAAGTTACCGGGCTGGTATTGAATTACAGGGCAAAGTAAAAATTACCAAATGGATGAATGCTGCTGCAAACATCAGCTTCAGCGAAAATAAAATAAAGCATTTTACTGAGTACTTAGATGATTATGATAATGGTGGACAGCAGACAAAATTTTACAACAAACCCGATATCGCTTTCTCTCCATCAGTAATTGCCGGAGGCAACATCAATTTTATACCAATTAAAAACGGAGAAATTAATTTGATAAGTAAATACGTTGGCCGGCAATATTTAGATAATACTGCGCAAAAAACAAGAAGCTTAAATCCTTATTATGTGCAGGATATCAGGTTAAGTTATTCTATACAAAGCAAAATATTTAAAGCAACCGATCTAATTGTACAACTGAACAATGTGTTTAATAAAAAGTACGAACCCAATGGTTACAGCTTCAGCTATATTTATGGAGGAAACTTAACAACAGAGAATTTTTATTTCCCGATGGCGGGATTTAATTTTATGGTTGGGGTGAATTTGAAGTTTTAACCCAGATTTTGTACTTGAAATCGTAGCGAGGGTTTCAAATACAAAACAGATAAGGGTTTCAGGCTATTTTTTGGATGAAAGAATAGTGCACTATTTTGAATTCAAAAAATGTTCTGAAAGGTTTAGCTGTGAAGGATTTGGGAGCCGCAGTAGATTTCAAGTGCAAAATCTGGGTTTAAGAGAAGCTGCAAGGGGAATGCATGCCTCAAGGGAACAGTTGCAAGGGAGAAGCATGCTAAGGAAAAATTTCTAAACATAAGGTTTGCTTCCTTGTAGCTACTCCCCTTGCTACTTATTTATATTTCTCCTGCCACCCCAACATACCTCCCGCCAGGTTTTTTACATTGGTAAAGCCAAAGGTTTCCAGCATAAGGGTAGCCTGCATGCTGCGCTGGCCACTGCGGCAATAGCAGATCACTTCTTCATTTTTCCACTCATCAATATCATCTGTCTGCATGGTTTGTACTTTACCCAATGGCAGCAAAGTGCCGCCAATATTGAATGCTGCATGTTCAGCAGGTTCACGTACATCAACCAGGTTCAGCTTTTCGCCTGCATCCATACGGGCTTTAATTTCTTCAGCAGTAATCGTTATCATGGTTAGTAGTCATTTTCTTTTTTCTTAGATAAATTATCCCGCTCTTTCTTCTTAGCGAGAGAATCCGATTCAAGCGTTCTCATTTGCTGTGATATCCATACATCCATTAACTGGCCAGAACGAATGTAAACAAGCATATTATCCTGATCAAGCCTGTCAGGCCTTTGTTTAATTACATAAGCCAAAGCAGTATCTGAAATGGCACCATCCGCAATAACCGCTCCCAGGCTTATGCCATTTCCGTCAAGCATACTCTTTGCTTCACCATATGGCATCCCAACCAGTGAAGGAACAGCTATCTGTCTGTCTTCCAGCCCGCCGCCAATAACCAGGTCAATACGGCTTCCCCATTGAATTTTAGCTTTTTCCGGTATCCGGTTTCCGTTGTACTGTTGTTCCAGAACAGATCCCTGCATAAAATCGGGCCGGAAGGTTGTGTCGCCCAGTTTTAAGTGGTTACGTTCAAGCATGCGTATGGCGGAGGACAGGTTTTGTCCTTCCAGTTTGGGCATCTCAATCATGGGTGGTACATACCGGTTAACGGTAATAAAAACGGTACGGTTAACTTTTACCGTTGCGTTAGGGTCGGGCAATTGTTTTAATACAATGCCACGGCTGGCGGTGTCTGTAAAAACAGAATCCTGTATGTAAACATCAAACCCCTGCTTTTCCAACAGCGCTATTGCTTCTTTGGTTTTCATACCGGTAACAGCAGGCACTTTCAGGTAGGCTCCATGCCTGGTAATAATACCAAGCGTTTTTAAAATCAGGAATATAACAAGCACCGCAATAATAATTGCTGCCAAAAGATTTACCCAAAATGGTTTACCGGTTATGAATTTAAACACGCTGTTAATTTAATAGTTTTTCTGCTTATTTACTGAAACATTCTTCCAGTAAAGCTGAGTAAAATTGTTGTAAGCTCCAGCCCATGGCAATTACCTGCTGCGGCACAATGCTGGCTTCACTTTGTCCCGGCACCGTATTTATCTCCAGCATGTAAGGATTTCCCGAAACTTCATCATAAATAAAATCGATCCTTACCAAACCGTTACAATTAAAAACGGCGTAGGCTTTTTTTGCCTCGTACCTCACTTTTTCTGCTATACTTTCATCACAATCGGCGGGCGTAATTTCTTCGCTGGCGCCCTCGTACTTGGCCTGGTAATCAAAGAATTCATTTTTGGCAATAATCTCTGTAATGGGTAAAGCTATCACTTCTCCCTTAGATTTAAAAACACCAATCGTTAACTCCCTTCCTTTAATATACTCTTCAACCAGTACCTGGTCATCTTCGGCAAAAGCCTTGTCAAGGGCAGCCTGCAAATCCGCTGCCTTTTTCACTTTGCTCATGCCAATACTGCTGCCACCATTATTTGGTTTTACAAAAACGGGCAGTTGTACACTTGCCAGAATATTTTCGGTTGTAACCGGAATATGTTTAAAAAGATGAACTGATTTTGCCACATGCATGCCGGCAAATGCTGCTACTGCAACCGTATAGCGTTTATTAAAAGTAAGTGCAGACGTTGCGGTATCACAACTTGTGTAAGGAATATTAAGTGTATCAAAATAGCCCTGCAGTTTGCCATCTTCGCCCGGTGTGCCGTGCAGGCCAACCAGTACCGCATCAAAATTTATTTTTGTTCCGTTTAAAGTAATGCTGAAATCATTTTTATCTACCGCCGTCTTTGTTCCGTCCGCCGATAGATAATTCCAGCCTGCAGGATTGATATCGATCTTATAGGTTTCCCATTTATTAACATCCAGGTGTTTTTCAATATTGGCAGCGCTTTTGTAAGATATAACTGCTTCGCCGGAATAGCCACCGGTTATTAATGCTATTTTTTTCTTCATCTGGATTGCTAAAGGTTGTTTTACAAAGAAACGAAATATAGATTACGGATTACTGTTTTTGGTTGCTGACGGGCATTTTTTGTATCATTTAACATTTTTTCGACCATGCACATTTTTATTGTTCCGGTGCAATTTCTCCAAGCCCCTCGTTACCACTGTCTAAAACATACTTCCAGGTGCCGCCTTTTTCTTTTTTCCAGATGCTGACATAGGTACCATAAATAATAGTGTCTTTTGCCGATGGCCGAAGCGCATAAATACCATAGGTGTAACCCAGTTCGCCTGATTTTGCAATAACCCCGTTTTTTGGTTCCCAGGTCATGGTATAATCTGCATCATTTTGCTGTATCAGAAAATCTACCGCATCGGCGCCGGCAATGGGGAGGTGGCCTGGCCTCAGCAACACACCGTTGCTGTCTAAGTATTCAATAAAGGCGTCCTTCATTCCCTTTTCTTCGCACATTTTTGAAAACGCCCTGTCTGCCGCCATCATTTCCATTTTGGCAAATGCACCGGTTTTGTTTTCCTGGTCACGTCCGTTTTTACAGGCCGAAAAAATCTGGAGCACTGCTATCAGAATTACAATCTTATTCATATTACAAATTAATAAAAACGCACCAAACAAAAAAGGCGAAAGTATTTTTACAAATACCCTCGCCATGTTGCAGGAAATATCACCTGCCTGTAATAGGCCTTAAAGCCTTAAAGCCTTTATCGTCAGTGGTGAGTGGTCATTCGTGAGTAACTCACGTCTCACGATTCACGTCTCACGATTCACGTCTCACGATTCACGTCTCACTATTCACGCATCACGCGTCACGGCTCACATCTCAAAGATGCATCTTTTCTTTCTTAGCCAATAATTGGTACACTGTTTCAACATACATTTCATCAGGCACGCAGCAATCTACCGGGCAAACCGCAGCACATTGTGGCTCTTCATGAAAACCCTGGCACTCCGTGCACTTGTTAGGCGTTATGTAATAAATATCCATACTTACCGGTGCATTGCGTTGGTCAGCATCAACGGTTGTTCCGTCCATTAAAGTATAACTCCCTTTAATGCTGGTACCATCAGATACTGCCCATTCAACGCCACCTTCGTAAATAGCATTATTAGGACATTCGGGCTCGCAGGCACCGCAGTTTATACATTCTTCTGTGATCTTTATAGCCATCTATCGTAATTTTGATTTTTAAACCCCCTTATGGAAGCAAGTGCAATTTAATAATAACAACATGAATTTACAAAAACGAATTGAAATATTACAGAACCTTCAAAAATATTTATTAAACAATGATGAGGAGTGGCAGCAGGTTAAAATAAAAGCATCTTTTCACAACGGCTGGTTTACCCAGGATTTTATTGACCTGGCAACACAAAATATCTGCACACAGTTTCTGCCAAAAGAAAAACTAAAGCAATGGGCAACGCACTATCACCTGGATGACAATGTAGGCGGCAAAAATATAGGCATTGTAATGGCCGGCAATATTCCAATGGTAGGTTTTCATGATTTTTTATGTGTGTTCATCAGCGGCCACAGGCAAACCATTAAATTATCTTCTAAAGATGATATACTGCTGAAGCACCTGGCTGAAAAAATGACAGCCTGGGAACCCTCTTTTGCATCGTATATAAGTTTTGCAGAAATGCTTAAAGGCTGCGATGCATACATTGCCACCGGCAGTAATAATTCGGCCAGATATTTTGATCAGTATTTTTCAAAATATCCCAGTATCATTCGCCGAAACCGCACAGCCGTAGGCATTTTAGCGGGAAATGAAACTACCGAAGAGCTGGAGCTTTTGTCGGATGATGTGCATCAGTATTTTGGACTTGGCTGCAGAAATATCACCAAATTATTTATTCCTGCAGGGTACGATTTTGTGCCCCTGCTGCGGGCTTTTGATAAGTATAAATATTTTGCAGATCATCATAAATTTAAAAACAACTACGACTACCAGCTTTCTATAGCCCTGCTTAATAATATTTTTTACATGACAAACGGCAGCGCATTATTGCTGGAAAACGATGCCATTTTTTCAGCCATCAGCCAGCTTAATTATAGTTTTTATGATGATGAAAATAAAGTACTGGAATCTTTAAAAGGCAATGAAGATATACAATGCATTTACGGCCATGCAGGCATTCCATTTGGGAAGGCACAATGCCCGTCGCTGATGGCTTATGCCGATGGAGTGGATACCATGCAATTTTTGTTATCTTTATAATGTTCCCGCAGATTGCGCTGACTACGCAGATCCGGAACTTACGCTCTGCGACATCTGCGTTATCAGCGGGGAAAATCATCTACGAAGCTCTTCCTAATTAATTGTTAAACATGGCAGTTGGTAAATAGCATTTTGTCATTGCTACGTTAATTTGCAGTAGCAGGCACGGGAGTTGATGTAAATTTCTTTCGTGCTAAACAAATACTTTATAAAAATTGTTGAACTAAATAAAACTTACGAAGATGAAATTTAAGCAGATTTTCTTTACAGTTGCAATCAGTGCAATTACCGCCCTTGCTGTTATGTGGGCCTATGGAACCTATGTTAAAAACAGTAATACCTATGCAGGCCAGCAAGCTGGTGTAACGCCAGCTAATTACAAGTATGCGGGTTTGTTTGATGGTAACAGCGCTCCTCCGGGAAGTGCTATTGATTTTACGGCGCCTGCCGAAGCGGCAACACCGGCCGTGGTGCACATCAAAACAAAAACAAATGCCAAACAGGTAAGCAACAGCTTACCAAAAAAACAGCCTAATAATCCTTTCAGCGATCTTTTTGGTGATGACGATATGTTTAACCAGTTGTTTGGTGGCCGCGGCCGTGGTGTGATACCTGAGCAACGGGCCAGTGGTTCTGGCGTTATCATCAGCGATGATGGTTACATTGTAACCAATAACCATGTGGTAGAAAATGCTGATGAAATTGATGTTACGCTGGCAAATAAAAAAACCTATAAGGCAAAAGTAATTGGTACCGATCCTTCTTACGATCTGGCGGTTATTAAAGTAGAAGCTGCAGGCCTCCCCTTTTTATTATATGGTAATTCAGATGATGTAAAGATTGGGCAATGGGTGTTGGCAATTGGCTATCCGCTTAATTTAGAAACAACTGTAACAGCCGGTATAATTAGTGCTAAAGCCAGATCGCTTGGATTGAATAAAGATAAAAGCGGCGACCCGGCCTCCGGTGTAGAATCGTTTATACAGACTGACGCTGCAGTAAATATGGGCAACAGTGGTGGCGCTCTTATTAATACAGAAGGAAAACTTGTAGGCATCAATTCAGCCATCGCATCTCCTACTGGTTATTACTCAGGTTACTCTTATGCAATTCCGGTTAACATTGTAAAAAAAGTAATTGATGATCTTTTAAAATTCGGCACCGTACAAAGAGGCTTTTTGGGAGTAAAATATGTAAATGCCAGCGATTTAACTAATGATGAGAAAACCAAACAAGGTATTCCAATAAGTGCTGAAGGAATATATGTTACGGATGTTCCTAAAGATGGCGGTGCTTATGAAGCCGGCATCCGTAAAGGAGATATGCTTACAAAGCTAAATAGTGCCGAAATTAGCAATGGTGGCGAAATGCAAGGCGTTATCAGCCGACAGAAACCCGGCGATAAATTACCCGTAACCTACATCAGAAACGGAAAAGAAGCTACCGCAACAGTAACTTTAAAAAATAAAGCGGGCAATTATGATGTTGTAAAGGCCGATGCAGTTATCGAAAGTTTAGGAGCCGATTTTGTTTCGCTGGATGTCAGGAAGGCAAAAGAGTTTGGCGTTGCCGGCGGTGTTATTGTAAAGAAAATAAATGATGGTGCCTTAAACGACCAGACCCGTATGAAAGATGGTTTTATCATTTTAAAAGTAAATGATAAAGAAGTAAAGAGTGTGGATGAGATGAAAGCTGCGGTAGGTGCTAACAAAAGCATTACCATCAGCGGTTTTTACCCAGGGTATGATGGGGTGTATGAATATCCCATTTCCCTGGATGCAAACTAAAAAATAATGATAAATAGAAGAAGCCGTCTCATAAATAATTGAGGCGGCTTCTTTTAAATTTCAGGCACCGTGAATAATTATACTATTGATGGTTCTTCAATAAACTCATCACCATTTCTTTCCGCCGCCTTGATAAGGCCAGTTGTTTCCCATCGCTCATCATCACCATTCCGTCACGGTCTATCTGTGAAATGTACTTTCTGTTCACCAGGTAAGATTTATGTATCCTTATGAACTGGTGCCCCTCCAGTATTTCTTCATACTCGCCCAGCGTTTTGGATATAAGGATGGGTTTGTGATCCACAAAAACAAAACGGGTATAATTATTTTCTCCTTCGCAATACATGATACGTGAAGGATCGAAAAAAGAAATACCTTCCAAAGTAGATAGGGCGAGTTTAAAATCTTCCTGCTTTTTCTGCTGCAAATTATTAATCAAATTGTCAACCAGTAATTGCTGCTGAGGCTGATGATTATTTTGCTTAACGATATGCCGGTTAACTGCACTTTGCAATTCAACACTGTCAATAGGTTTTAGTAAATAGTCCAATGCACTAAAACGAATAGCTTTAATGGCGTATTGATCAAATGCCGTAGTAAAGATCACATCAAAATTGCAGCCGGCAGCCTGGTTCAAAAAATCAAATCCATTCATATTGGGCATTTCAATATCCAGCATAATGAGTGTGGGCTTAAAGCTTTTAATCAATTCCAATGCCTCCACCGGGTTATTGCAGTAACAAAGCTCTTTTTCCAGGGGGATAAACTTTTCGATCAGTAATTTTAAAATATTACCGGCTGCTGCTTCATCGTCTATAATAAGTATACGTAACATAGTTTTTTATTTATGGCTTTTAATATCTACCGGAAGGGTTATAATTATGGTTGTTCCGGCAGGCTCATTTAAATTATCCAGCTTATCAATGGTTTCTACCTTTATTTTTGCATTGTATTTTAACGAAAGAATATTTATCCGTTCTTCCGTTAATATAGTACCCTTGGATTCTACCTGGCCGGTACCCAGCTTTTGAGCTTTTATAGCAGCAGCTTTTACCCTGCCAATACCATTATCATCAATAGTAATAATTAATTGGCCAACATTTTCAACACAGCTAATTTTCAAAATTTTATCGCCCGATTTATTACGTAACCCATGCCAGATGGCATTTTCCACATAGGGCTGTATAAGCATAGACGGAAGTTGTATATCATCTGCATCC
>JBBRCM010000108.1:0-13914 GCA_038204855.1 Chitinophagales bacterium | reverse complement strand
GGCAATCAAAACATTTGGCTTTATCGCCCACAAATAATTCCCGGCCTCTTTCTTCCGAAGCAGATAAATTTTTAATACTGTTGCTCCAGTCGTCAAATTTACTGTCAACGGTTTCCAACGTTTTTTCGTAGGCTGAAAATGTGGCAGCCAGGTTTTTTGCATCCGGCTTTTGCCCGAATATTTTTTGAAAAAGTTGTTTATAGTTCCTGGACTGGTTCAACCTTTTAACCGCTTCTTCAATGGGTAATCCCATTTCATCAGGATTTTGTATGGGCATTAAAGATTGATCTTCTAAACTCGATGCTCTACCATCCCAAAAGTAATAAGGGCGGTTCTTCATATTTAAAACTGAAGGCGTATTGCGTTTGGTAAGTTTGCCTGCTATGCCCACACTAAAAGCAACCGTATCGGCAAAAGCAAATTTTGGTATGTGGCAACTGGCGCAGCTTACGGAAGAATCTTTGGAAAGTATTTTTTCGGAAAAAAGTTTTTTGCCAAGGGCGGCTTTGGTTGTGATGTCAGTAGTTTCTTCCTCAAAAAAAGAACTGATTACAACAATTGTAAAAGCGGCTGCTAAAAAAGAGAGGACTGTTTTTTTCATCACTTCAAATTTACTGCTATAGCGGTAAAAATATTTATCAACTATAAATTACTGTTTGTACCTTTCAAAAAAATAATTTTCTATGGCAAACAAAGAAGCATTTATAGAAGCTATAAAGAACGGCTACACCTTTAAAGGCGAAGCTGTAAAAATTGGTGCTGCCGTGCTGGATGGCGAGCTGGTGCCAGAAGCGGGCATTTATCTGCCACTTAAAACTTTAAACCGTCACGGCCTTATTGCTGGTGCAACCGGTACCGGTAAAACAAAAACCCTGCAGGTGATCAGCGAATTTTTAAGCGATAACAGTGTGCCGGTAATGATGATGGATATTAAAGGCGATTTGAGCGGCATTGCAGCCATGGGTGCCGCAAATGATAAGATAAAAGAACGCTATCAAAAATTGAATATTGAATACAAACCGGCATTGTTTCCGGTTGAGTTGATGACATTAACAGGGCAGAAAGGCGTTCATTTAAGAGCAACGGTAAGCGAGTTTGGCCCCATATTATTAAGTAAGATTTTAGAGCTAAACGATACGCAGGGCGGCGTTGTAGCCATGATATTTAAATACTGCGATGATACAAAGTTGCCATTGCTCGACTTAAAGGATTTTATAAAAGTGCTGCAATACATTGGTGATGAGGGCAAGGCTGAAATTGAAAAGCAGTACGGCAAAATTTCAACTTCCTCAACCGGTACCATACTGCGTAAGGTGATTGAACTGCAGCAGCAGGGCGCCGATATTTTCTTTGGCGAACGAAGTTTTGAAGTAGATGACCTCATGCGGATTGCAGATGACGGCAGGGGAATGATCAGCGTTTTGCGTGTTACAGATCTGCAGGATAAACCAAAACTATTCTCCACTTTTATGTTGCAGATGCTGGCCGAGCTTTACGCCAGTTGCCCGGAGGAAGGCGATATGGACAAACCCAAGCTGGTGATGTTTATTGACGAGGCACATTTAATTTTTAATGAAGCAAGCCCGGCATTGCTACAGCAGATTGAAACGATTGTAAAACTGATTCGCTCAAAAGGCATTGGTATTTTCTTTTGCACGCAAAACCCAATGGATGTACCTGCAAGTGTTTTATCGCAACTGGGTTTAAAAGTGCAGCATGCCTTGCGTGCCTTTACTGCCGCTGATCGTAAAGTGATAAAACAAACAGCAGAAAATTATCCCGAAACTGAATTTTACAAAACCGAAGATTTAATTACCCAAATGGGAATTGGCGAGGCACTGATTACGATGCTGAACGAAAAAGGTATTCCCACGCCGCTGGCGCATACCATGCTTTGTGCACCTCGCAGCCGCATGGATGTGTTGACGGAAGCCGAGATTGATGCCATCAACACCAAATCAAAAATGGTAGCCAAGTACAACAAAACCATTGATAGTGAAAGTGCTTACGAAATATTAACCGCCAAGTTGGAAGAAGCCGCCCAAAAATCGGCACAGGAAGAAACAACTACAACAACAAAAACAGGAAAAGAAGAACTATCAACCATAGAAAAAATAGCGGACAATACTATTGTAAAAAGCATGCTGCGTACTGCAGGAACAACAATAGTGCGTTCTTTATTAGGTGCTTTGGGGTTGGGAGGAAGGAGCAAGAGTGCTAAAAGTAAGGGTTGGTTTAGTTAACAAAATTATTGATTATTTACAGGGTGCCGGTTTAACAGCCGGCATTCGTATTTTTACAGCATGAGAAAATTGCAAACCATTTTCAATCATCGCTTTGGCCCACTGGCAGTATTAGCCCTGATTATTTTTACATTGAGTTTTATAACAAGGGTAACTTTATTAATCATTAGCTGGCCCAACCTGGAACTGAGTTTTTTACGGTTGATCGGTATTTTTTTTATTGGCTTTTTTTACGACATCATTGTCTGGAGTTTTTTTGCCATACCCGTAGCTATGTATTGTTGGCTTATGAAAGATAGCTGGTATCAAAAAAAATGGCAACGCATTCCACTCTTCTTTCTCTTCTTTTTAATTACACTGATACTGGTTTTAAATGTGGGTGGCGAAATCATCTTCTGGGATGAATTTAATGTGCGTTATAATTTTATTGCTGTTGATTACTTAGTTTATACAACTGAGGTGCTGGGAAATATCTGGGAGTCGTATAACATACCGCTTATAGGTGCTGCGGTTATTATTGCAGTTGTAGCTATTCTTTTTTTGGTAAGAAAAAAAATAACAACCTCACAACAGGTTAGTATGCGTTTTGGAAAACGTACGGTTTTCTTTTTTGTTTTTATGCTGATACCTGTTGCCGGTTATTTTTTAGTGAACAACCGGGTTAAAAATATCAGCGCCAATAATTATGTAAATGAATTGGGTGGTAATGGTATTTACGAATTTGGCTCTGCCTTCTGGAACAACGAAATTGATTACAATAAATTTTACGCTACCCAAAACGATACTGCTAATTTTAAGATACTGCGTACGATGCTGCAGGCGCCTAATGCAACCTTTGGCAATGATCTTTTAAGCATAGAACGGAAGATACAAAATGACAGTCCGGAGCACAAATGGAACGTTGTACTCATCAGCGTTGAAAGTTTAAGCGGCGATTATTTAAAACGCTTCTGTAATACAGAAAATATTACGCCTTACCTAGATTCATTAATTCCGCATGGTTTATGGTTTGATCGGTTTTATGCCTCAGGAACTCGTACGGTAAGAGGGCTGGAAGCCTTATCCATGGCTATTCCGCCAACGCCGGGTCAGTCTATCGTGCGTCGGCCCGATAATGCGGATATGTTTACGATGGGCAGTGTTTTAAAAGCAAAGGGATACGAAGTGAATTATATTTACGGCGGCAATTCCTTCTTTGATAATATGGGTAAATATTTCAGCAACAGCGGTTATAAAGTTTTAGATCAAAGAGATATTCCAGATAGTATGGTGCACCTTACCACTGCCTGGGGAGCTGATGATGAGGCGGCTTTTAATTTTACCATCCAGCAATGCGATAAAAGTTTCAGCAACAATAAACCCTTCTTTAATCATATCATGACGGTCACCAACCACCGGCCATACATGTATCCCGAAGGGAGGATAGATATTGATCCAAAATATCAATCTATACAGGGGGCAGTTAAGTACACTGATTATGCCATCAATAAATTTATTAAAGATGCTCAGCAAAAACCCTGGTTTAATAATACCTTGTTTGTAATTGTGGCTGATCATTGTGCAAAAAGTGCGGGTAAAACCGATTTACCGGTAAACCGTTACCATATACCTTGTATAATTTATGCGCCTCAATTGGTAAAACCTGCCATAGAAAACAGGTTGGTAAGTCAGATAGACCTCGCCCCAACGATTTTAGGATTGATGAACCTGAATTATACCAGCCGTTTCATGGGGTACGACATATATCACATGAACCTTGGGAATGAACGTGTATTTATAAGTACTTACCAAGATATGGGTTTTATTAAAGATGATAAGTTGGTTATTTTATCGCCACAGCAAAAAATTAAAAGCTTTACCCCTGATTTTTCTACCGGTGCAAACGTTGGCACTGCTAACGTAAACATGCTTATAAATGAAGCAATTGCCTGGTACCAGGGGGCAAGTTACCTTTATAAGGCAGGTAAGTACCGGATGACCAAATAAATAGCCAATTAATATTCTAAGTACTCGTAATCAATAAGTTAAGTAAATTTTAAAGCAGGTATTTCTACCCGTTTTATATAAAATTGTGAAATTATTTAATTAAAATGTTGCACAGTAGTAAAAACCACATTATCTTCGTTTCGGTTTTTCATAGGATATTGGATTTTAAAGCGGGACTAGATTTCTATCTTGGTCCCTTTTTTTATTTTTACACCTTATGTTTTTGCTGAAAAGCTCAGTTTCCCATCTCTATCAGTTTTTATTTTTTCTTCCGCCAACAGGTAATTGATCACTTTCCAGGTCTTTACTTTTTTTATCGTTTTCAGGTGTAACAAAATTTCTTCAACTGAACGGGGTTGGTCTTTTGTACAATCCATAATCTGAGTGGTAATGGTATTAAATTCTTCTGTTGAAATATGAAGTGCTTTTTCATTGATGCAGTTATCACAAATTCCGCAGGCATTAATTTTAACCGGGGTAAAATAACCGGCAATGTACTGGCTCCGGCAACCATGCTGCTGTTGTATATAACTGATCATGGCATGTACACGATCTTCAAAATTTTGTTTTCGTTTTAAGTAATCAACCGTGTTTACCTGATAATTATCATTGTACATGCGGTTTTGTAACAGGGTAATTTGCGGCGTTTCTTTTTGTGCATCGTAGCCGATGATGCCATAATTATTCAGCTTTTGCAGGTTTGCTTTTACGCTGCTGACATCGCTTTGTATAAATTTTGCTAATTGGGTTTCATATACAAT
Source organism: Chitinophagales bacterium (assembly GCA_038204855.1). Lineage (GTDB taxonomy): Bacteria > Bacteroidota > Bacteroidia > Chitinophagales > Chitinophagaceae > Ferruginibacter. The sequence goes on along the minus strand of JBBRCM010000108.1, from coordinate 8,924 downwards.
TGCGGGATAATCGAAAATACCCTCGTAAGATCGTAGCAACCCTTTTATCAATGGTTCTAATGCAGATTGCTGTTTTTCAAAATCGCTGAGCTCCTCACGATTGGTTGTAAACACAACAGTGGAAGGCTTAAAAAAAACTTCGTTGAAACTGATGACATCTTCCTGCTCCAAAGCCTTGATGGCGTATGTAGCGGTTAGTATGTTTAACTTAAAAGCATTTGAAAAAACGGAAATATCAAAATCATAGCTCAATCCTTCACCGCTTCCTGCCGCAACCTGCAGGTGATTCATCAGCCCGATATAAACCTGTTTAATGGTTGCCTCTTCTGGAAAGCGGATATCGGATTGCTCCTGCAGGTTTTGAATTTCTTTCATGTTGTACAGCAAAACAGCATAAGCTCTTTTTCCATCCCTGCCTGCCCTGCCAGCTTCCTGGTAATAATTTTCAAGGCAATCGGGTACATCGTAATGTACCACTGCCCTTACATCAGGCTTGTCTATACCCATACCAAATGCATTGGTGCTTACAATCACCCTGGTTTTATTATTGATCCAGTTTTCTTGTTTTTTATTTCTTTCTTCATTGGTTAAACCGGCATGGTAATAATCCGCATTAACAGCATTTAGTTTAAGTAAGTCTGATATTTCCCTGGTGTGCTTGCGGCTTTTGCAGTAAACAATCGCAGTGCCGGGTACATTTTTAAGAATCTCCAGTAATTTGTTTTGTTTAGATGGAACATTAAAAACAGAATAAGAAAGATTAGGCCGCTCAAAAGATTGCTGAAACCTCTTCCACTCGTGAACTCCCAATTCCCCCTTCAGAGGGTTAGGGGGTTTTAATTTATCACAAATATCATCCTGTACAACTTTAGTTGCTGAGGCTGTCAGTGCCAACACCGGCACTCCGGGCATCAGTTCACGCAGGGCAGCAATACGCAAATACGGCGGCCGGAAATCGTAACCCCATTGAGAAACACAATGCGCTTCATCCACAGCCAGCAAATTGATATTCATGGCCGGCAGCGTTTCTAAAAACAAATTTGTTTCCAAACGTTCTGGCGAAACATACAGGAATTTATAATTACCGTAAGCCGCGTTCTGTAATGTTTTTTTTATCTCGATAAAGCTCATGCCGGAGTAAATAGCCAAAGCCAGAATTCCTTTTTTCTTCAGGCTTTCAACCTGGTCCTTCATTAAAGCAATAAGCGGACTAACCACCAGACAGATGCCTTCTTTTGCCATTGCAGGCACCTGAAAACATATAGATTTACCCCCGCCGGTTGGCAGCAATGCCAGTGTATCTTTTCCATCCAGTACTGCATTGATGATATCTTCCTGTAGCGGGCGGAAACTATTATAACCCCAATATTCTTTTAAGATTTCGTGGATGTTCACCCTTGCAATTTATGGCTTGAAATTAAACTCTTTTAAAGTAATTTAGCTTAGTGAAATAATTTGAAATATAAAATCCCGAAAAATGAAAGCTTTCATCCTTATCTTTTTATTGTGCTGTAGTTTTTTTCTTAATGCTCAGAAAACAACAAAAAATCCTGAATCGCCAGAAGAGTTTATAAATATTAAGCTTGTCAAATTCCCGATAGCCGACTTCCCTAAAAAATCTATTCCTGTTTCAGATATTAGGATTGTTCAGATAGTGAGAGATAGTGTTAACGTTGGTTATGCTCTCAAGGGAATGGACAACTATGTAGTAAACTTAAAAATTAACAAGCCGCTGACAGATTTTTTACAAGGCCACATTTACCAGATGTATAAAGATGATTTTAAAAAAGATGGAATAAAAATGCTTTGGGTGTTGAAAGATTTAAGAATGGGTGAGAAAACCGCATTTATGGAATATTCTTACGCCCGCTTTAATATGGATGGATATATGTCCGCTGATGGAATCTTTTTTAGAAAAGTCTGTTCACTTGATACCGTGTACGTTAATGAAAGCGGCGGGGATGTATCAAAGTGGCATGGAGACGATATTGAAAAAGCGTTTGGTGTATTTTCAAAAAGAGTACTCCTGCTCGCTAAAGATACGCTGGCAAATAATTCAGCGCAAAAAACCGTGGCGGAAATCTTAAGCCAACCATATCAAAATATCAGTCATCTAATTTTAAATGATACCGTTTACAACGAAGGGGCTTATGCAAGTTTCGGGGAATTCTTACAAAATAAGCCCTCCATTCAAAATTATGAATCTGTAATTGTTGATAAGCGTACTATTAAGTTTACCAAAATAAATTCGAATGGAGTTGTAGATACATTAAATATCTGGGGGCTTTGCAAGTCTGGAGAAATTTATAGATATTATGAAGAATCCTTAATACCGATTGAAAAACAAGGAACAGGATTTATTATTTCTGATTTTATAAAAAATTCAAACAAACATAATCGTAACCTTGTTTTTTTAAGTATGATGGGAGGTATGGCAGGGGGTATAATTGGAGGAACAGCAGTTAGCCTGGCTGCGAATGCATCAAAAAACAGGCTTATGCTTGTAAAGTCAATTCCATACATAAACAAACCTGCTAAGCAACCTGTTGCTTCATGTATAGATATGGATACGGGGGAATTCTTTTTTTAAATCACTTTCTTAAACTTCAGCCAGATAGAATTTATTGCCAGCACTACATCGCTGAAACCCATGGCCAGCGCAGCAAGGCCGGGTTGCAGTAAGCCTGCAGCAGCAATGGGAATGGCAACAATATTGTAAATAAATGCCCAAAACAGGTTGCCTTTAATTGTTTTAAAAGTATGTTTACCCAGGCCCAAAGCCAAAGGCAAATGCTGAATGCCTTTATTCATTAAAACAACCTGCGCACTTTGCACGGCTAACTGGGTTGCATCGCTCATAGATATACCGATGGTTGCTTTGGCAAGTGCCGGCGCATCATTTATACCATCGCCAACCATGGCAACCGGTGCTTCACTGTTTAACTGTGCGATGATCTGTAATTTCTCTTCCGGCGTTTTTTCGGCATACACTTTATCAATGCCTAAAGTACCGGCAATTTTTTTTGTTCGCTCTAAACTATCCCCACTCAATAAAATGGTTCGTATGTTTTTTGAATGCAGGTAACTGATTACTTCTTTTGCTTCCGGCCTTATCTCATCTTCCATATCAAACCAGCCAGCCAGTTTTTTATTCTGTAATAAATAAGCGGTGTGAGATGAATCATCCGTAATCGCCGAAGCAATTTTATAAGAACCTAATTGGTAAACATTGCCGGTTGCATCTTCGGCTTTCATACCAAGTCCTTTTATTTCTTCAACTTTTTTCCAGTTGATAGGATTGTTTATTTTCCAATCAGTAGCAATTGCTTTGGCAATGGGGTGATTGGAATATTTTTCCAAAGAAAAAACAATCTGCTTAAACAAATTTTCATCCAAAGAACTTTGGTACTTGCTTATACTCATTTGTCCTTTGGTAAGCGTGCCAGTTTTATCAAAAACAACGGTTGTAATACTTTTAAACAGCTCCAGGCTTTTTGCATTGCGGAAAAGTATGCCGTTTTTTGCAGCCCTGCCCAACCCAACTGCAATGGCTGCTGGTGTTGCAAGGCCCATGGCGCACGGGCAACTGATAACCAGTACAGCAATGCTTCGCATTAGCGATTTTGTTACGCTTATATCAAAAGCAAAATAATTTATTAAGAAAGTAAGTACGGCAATTCCTAAAACGGCGGGTACAAAAATGGTGCTTATCTTATCGGCCAGTTGCTGTATGGGCGGCTTTTCTCCCTGCGCCTGTTTCACCAATGTAAGTATATTACTGAGTACAGTATCCTTACCAACAGCAGTTACCTGTGCTTTAACGGTTCCGTCTGTGATGATGCTTCCTCCCATCAAAGCGTCTTTTTTTATTTTGTGGATGGGTTTGCTTTCGCCGGTTAGTAAGGCCTCATTCACATGCACATCGCCCCAGAGAATTTTACAATCAATGGGTACCTGTTCACCGGTCTTTATTAAGATGAGATCGCCCACATGCAACGTTGTATTCTCAACAGGAAAGATCAGTTCTTTATGCTCTTCATCAAAAGCAATCATATTGGCCATTACTTTTTGGTGCGAAGCCAGCTTGTTCAGTTCATCCTGTGTTGATGCTACCGATTTGTGTTCTATCCATTCGCCCAAAAATACCAGGGTGATTATGGTGGCTGCGGTTTCGTAAAAAACATAATCCATGCCCAGGTTGCAAATGCTGCCAATGAGGCTGTACACAAAAGCTGCGGTGGCACCAATGGCAATCAATACATTCATGTTGGGAATTCCACCACGTAAACTTTTAATGGCACTTATGCCAAAATAACCCATGCCAACAACGTACACTGGAATACATATTGCCAGTTGAACCCATGGGTTCATTAAAAAGTGAATATGCCAGGGAAGCATGTGCAGCATAAGCACTAAAGTAAAAGGGAGGCAGAAAAGGAATCGTTGCAGGTGATTGGAGAAAAAAGATGTTTTAGCTTTTGTATTTTGGGTTTGGTGTTCGCTGACAACCTTATATCCTAAGTCCGAAATTCCTTTTGTCAGTTCTTCTTTTGTTTTATTTCCATTCAAATCAAAGCTTACATCGCCGCCTATAAAATTCACTTTTACCGATTGCATACCTTCTTTTTGAAGATACCGGTTTATAGTTAAAGCACAGTTGGTGCAATCCATTCCCTCTACTTTCCAGTCAACTTTTTCCATATTGCAAAATTATTCTTTGATATTGTGACAGGATTACTAATGAAGGAAAATATCTTTGCAACATGGAGGTAAATTTTTCACTGAACGAAATAGAATCTGCTGCTAAAAAACTGCTGGCCAAAGCCGGTGATTACAAAGTATTTGCCTTTCATGGTGAAATGGGCACCGGTAAAACCACTTTCATACATGCATTGTGCGAAGCCATGGGTGTTGAGGATGTTGTTAGCAGTCCTACATTTTCTATTATCAATCAGTATAAAACAAGAGAAGGGCAAACAATTTACCATATGGATCTTTACCGAATTAATGATGAAAATGAAGCCATTAATGCCGGTGTGGAAGATTGCCTGTACTCGGGGAATATTTGCCTGGTTGAGTGGCCCGATAAAGCCGCCGGTATTTTGCCCGATGATACGCTGCACCTATATATCACCTCAATTGCTGATAATACCCGAAAGCTGAAAATTAATTTGTAATTTGTAAGCTTTCAAACGCATCATTATGGCAACTTCAAAACCCTTTATATCTCCTTCATTTAGTTACGAAACCCTGGAAGAAACCCTGGATATAAAACCGAAAGGAGCGGAGCTGCTGATTGGTATCCCCAAGGAAAATTCATTTAACGAAAACCGAATTGCTCTTACACCCGAAGCGGTTGGCGTTATGATTGCCAACGGTCACCAGGTAGTGGTGGAAACCAAGGCCGGAGATGGAGCAAGTTATAATGATAATGATTACAGCGAAGCCGGAGCAAAAATTGCTTACGATAAAAAAGAAGTTTTTGAATGTGATATTATTGTAAAAAGTGCCCCGGTAAGCGAAAGCGAATGTGAACTGTTGAAACCCAATCAATTCATAATTTCCCCCATTCACATGGCGGTAATGAAGCGTGAGATACTGCAGAAGATGATGGATAAAAAAATTACCGCCCTCAGTTTTGAAAATTTAAAAGATGATACAGGGCACAACCCCATTGTACGCAGCATGAGTGAGATTGCCGGCAGTGCGGTTATGCTGATCGCTGGGCAATATTTAAGCAAGACAAACAACGGTAAAGGTGTTTTGGTGGGAGGCATCAGCGGCATACCGCCAACAAAAGTTATTATTATTGGTGCCGGTATTGTAGGTGAATATGCTGCCCGTACGGCACTGGCCATGGGTGCCAGCGTAAAGGTTTTTGACAATAGCATTTACCGGTTAAAACGGTTACAGAATAATATTGGTGTACGCATGTGGACATCTGTGTTAGAACCAAAAATTCTTGCGAAGCAATTAAAAACCTGCGATGTGGCGGTGGGCGCATTGAGTGGTGCCGCTGGCAGAACACCGGTAGTGGTAACAGAAGAAACAGTAAGCAAAATGCGGCCGGGCAGTATTATTGTAGATGTAAGTATTGACCATGGCGGCTGTTTTGAAACCAGTAAAGTAACCAGCCACGAAAAACCTGTTTTTACAAAGTATGATGTAATACATTATTGCGTACCCAATATACCCAGCGGTTTTGCACGTACAGCCAGCCAGGCCATTAGTAATGTATTGATGCCGCTGATGCTTGAAACCGGCGAGGATGGTGGTATTGACCATATTGTTTGGCATAAGTTAAACATCCGCAGTGGTATTTATTTATACAAAGGCAGCCTTACCAATTTTTATTTAAGCGAAAGATTTGATCTGAAATTTACAGATTTGAATTTGCTGATAGCGAGTAAGAGATGATTTTGAATAGCATTGATTTTAGAGTATAGAAAATGGAAAAACTAATAAGAAACGAATATTTTAAGACGTGGCAATCTATGCTGGATGTAGAAATTGCAAAAGAGTTTGATGTTATTCAACATCAGGAATTAGAACCCCATAGTTTTACATTCTATACATCAGTTTCGGTAATGTCATCTTCAAAAATTGAAGGAGAAAAACTTGAAGTGGATAGCTATGTGAAACATAAAATACTGAATATCGAATACTTACCAGAGTTAACAGAAAAGCCCAATGACCTGTATGCTGCGTATCTTTTCGCAAAAGATAATAAGCTTAACCAGGCTAATTTTTTATCAGCGCATAAGTTAATATCTGCTCACTTACTTCCAAAAGCTGAGCGTGGAGTTTTAAGAAAAACAGAAATGCTGGTTATGGAACATAAAACCGGCAGGATACAATATGAGGCTGCATTACTGAAAATATTACCTAAAGAATATAAAAGATTATGGAAAGAAATAGACAGTCTTTTAGATACAGGGTTAACTATTGAAGAGATATTTTACTTTGCCTCTTTTATACACCTTGCATTTGTAAATGTTCATCCTTTTGGCGATGGAAATGGGAGGATTGGCCGATTGCTTGAAAAATGGTTTTTGGCTGCAAAACTTGGAGAGAGAGCCTGGTATATCCAATCTGAAAAATTCTATTACAAAAAAGTAAATAACTATTACAAAAATTTATCCCGATTAGGAATTTTTTATGAGGAATTGAATTTTGAAAAGGCTTTGCCTTTTTTATTAATGCTTCCTCAATCTTTAAATTTTGATGAATAACTCTTCTTATTTGTAAGCCTGTATCTCAATCACCTCCTTACAAAAACTATATTCTTCTTTTACATTACTGCTTACAATTACCAGTTTGTCTTTTGTGTAATTGCTAATAAGGCTTTGATACAATGCAACACCATCAGCATCTAAATTGGTGGTTGGTTCATCTAATAAAAGAATGGGGGTATTGCTGAAGAAAGCCTGTGCAAGTTTCAGGCGTTGTTTCATACCGCTGCTGAAATAACGGAGTTGCTTATTGACAGCATTTTCCAAGCCGACAATTTTCAACATCTCCTCAATTCTTAAAGAATGTATCAACGGTTTAAATTTTGAATGAAATTCCATCATTTCTTTTGCGGTCATTTCTTCGATCAGTTCCAGGTAAGGAGCAGCGATGGAAATGTTGGTGTAGTGTTGTTCGTTGTTTGTTGTTCGTTGACCGTGGTTATATTCAATTGTTCCCTCATTGTGTAAAGTAGCACCGGCTATAACCTGCAGCAGCGTTGACTTTCCTGAACCGTTAGGCCCGGTGATGGCATATTTTTTGCCGGAAGTAAATGTATAGCTGCAGTGGCGGAAGATCCACTCACTGTTGTATCGTTTACCAACATTATTCAACCTCACCCCCACCCCTCTCCCAAGGAGAGGGAACTTGATTTGGGAGTTCAAAACTTCAGGACTCATAATATTTTTTTGAGAATATTATTTTATATTTTCAGTGTGCGCTTAGGTAAAAGCTGAATATAGAACTAATAGTACAAGAGTGCGACGCCAATGAAGGTGATTAAAGACCTAATGGTTGACCCAAAAAAATAACAACACAATTCTTCGCTAATCTCTTCGCAAGTTCCCCCTTCAGGGGGCGGAGGGGGTTCTTCTTACTCATCCTCTGCACTTCCCTTGGTAAACCGTTTAATAATACCACGCCCGCTATCCCTGATGAATGTTACAATTTCATCCCGTTCATCTGTTGCCGGTAATTCTTCCTCAATAAAATTTAGTGCCTGCGAAGTGTTCAGCGATTTGTTGTAAATAATGCGGTAGATATCCAGTATTTTATTGATCCTGTCTAACGAAAAACCCCTGCGTTTTAAACCTACAGAGTTAACACCGGCATAACTTAATGGAGTGCGGCCTGCTTTAATGTAAGGGGGTACATCTTTTCCAAAAAAAGATCCGCCACTTATAAAACAATGTTGACCTATCTCTACAAACTGGTGCACAGCACACATACCGCCCAGAATTGCATAATCACCAATGGTAACATGACCAGCAACCTGTGTGTTATTGCTTAAAATACAGTTATTGCCAACAATACAATCGTGGGCAATATGGCTGTATGCCATTATCAGGCAATTGTTACCTACTTTGGTTGTCCACCTGTCTTTACTGCCCCTGTTTATTGTTACAAATTCACGAATGGTTGTATTATCGCCAATTTCTACTGTAGTATGTTCACCTTCATATTTAAGATCTTGAGGAATGGCTGCAATTACAGAGCCGGGAAAGATGCGGCAGTTCTTACCAACCCTTGCTCCTTCCATAATAGTTACATTGCTCCCAATCCAGGTTCCTTCTCCAATTTCTACATTTTGATGTATAACGCTGAAGGGATCAACCTTTACGTTGGTAGCAAGATTGGCATTGGGATGAATGTATGTATGCGGATGAATCATGGTTAATGTGCTAATGTGATAA
>JBBRCM010000107.1:0-13956 GCA_038204855.1 Chitinophagales bacterium | reverse complement strand
GAACTAAGTTAGTCAAAAGTTTGAAAGCAAATCACAACTATAGAGTGAAGTGCCTCTATTGCCCACGTAGTTGTGTAAGAACTAAGTTAGTCAAAAGTTTGAAAGCAAATCACAACTTTTTTCCAATGACATTTTTGTTATAGGGGTTGTGTAAGAACTAAGTTAGTCAAAAGTTTGAAAGCAAATCACAACCCACTTCCATCCATTAATTGATGTAACATTGTTGTGTAAGAACTAAGTTAGTCAAAAGTTTGAAAGCAAATCACAACAAACTCTTGATAATGGTCTAAAAGGTATTGTTGTGTAAGAACTAAGTTAGTCAAAAGTTTGAAAGCAAATCACAACAAAGTCCTGATAATGGTCTAAAAGGTATTGGTTGTGTAAGAACTAAGTTAGTCAAAAGTTTGAAAGCAAATCACAACTAGCGGCAATGGGAGGGGCAGTTTGCTGAGTTGTGTAAGAACTAAGTTAGTCAAAAGTTTGAAAGCAAATCACAACCTTCGTACTTGGGTACGTGTTTGTAAAAGGTTGTGTAAGAACTAAGTTAGTCAAAAGTTTGAAAGCAAATCACAACATGCCCAGAGGAACTGGCGTTTTATTATGGTTGTGTAAGAACTAAGTTAGTCAAAAGTTTGAAAGCAAATCACAACTGGTATTCATCTTTCCAGCGGCCCATTAAAGTTGTGTAAGAACTAAGTTAGTCAAAAGTTTGAAAGCAAATCACAACAGAAGGCGAATAAGCCAATAAAGTTTTTTTGTTGTGTAAGAACTAAGTTAGTCAAAAGTTTGAAAGCAAATCACAACCATCCCACTGTATAGCTATTTGTTTGGGTGTTGTGTAAGAACTAAGTTAGTCAAAAGTTTGAAAGCAAATCACAACTCGCCTGCACCGGTGCCGCTGCTTTTGCTGTTGTGTAAGAACTAAGTTAGTCAAAAGTTTGAAAGCAAATCACAACTGGATAACTTTTTGTATTCAAAATGATTAAGTTGTGTAAGAAATAAGTTAGTCAAAAGTTTGAAAGCAAATCACAACCAGGATGTAAGAACGCTTGTTGAGTTCTTTGTTGTGTAAGAACTAAGTTAGTCAAAAGTTTGAAAGCAAATCACAACTATTTTAAAATTAAAAGTGGTGAGCACTGGGTTGTGTAAGAACTAAGTTAGTCAAAAGTTTGAAAGCAAATCACAACTAGCGGCAATGGGAGGGGCAGTTTGCTGAAGTTGTGTAAGAACTAAGTTAGTCAAAAGTTTGAAAGCAAATCACAACTAAGCCGTGCGATAGCTACACTTTGACGCAGTTGTGTAAGAACTAAGTTAGTCAAAAGTTTGAAAGCAAATCACAACTGGATGATCGTGTTTAAACACAATTTTATGTTGTGTAAGAACTAAGTTAGTCAAAAGTTTGAAAGCAAATCACAACTCAACCGCTGAGGGCATTTTTTTTGGCCGGTTGTGTAAGAACTAAGTTAGTCAAAAGTTTGAAAGCAAATCACAACCAGATTGGCTTCCTTCGAGGAAGGCTACATGTTGTGTAAGAACTAAGTTAGTCAAAAGTTTGAAAGCAAATCACAACCCGAAAATTAAATACATTGGAATACAGTAGTTGTGTAAGAACTAAGTTAGTCAAAAGTTTGAAAGCAAATCACAACGGAAGCACGCAAAGCATCTTGCAAGAATGTGTTGTGTAAGAACTAAGTTAGTCAAAAGTTTGAAAGCAAATCACAACTAATGAGCAGTTGTATCGGTTGCAACCAGGGTTAATTAAATAAAAAATCAAAATGATTAGTAAAGATCATTTTTTCAAACTTGTGTCTGGCCTCAACTCATTTATGAGTGTTACTGGAACTGCCGGATATTTCAGCTTGTCTCGTAATAAAAACATCCTGTCATTTAAAAGAGATAACACCGCCAAATGGCTTAAGTGTTTGGCGCAGGTGTTCCCACAACTGGCTTAAGTGTTTGGCTGCCTCCAGCATGGGGGCATTTTTGCTTTATTTCCACATTTCTAATTAATTTTTTTTGGGCAAGCTAGCTGCTATTTGCTTGTTTTTAATAATAAAGATTTCATCACAGCGGGTTTATTCCAAAATATCAGCAAAGGCAACCGTGATATCCAGCTTTCCGGCAACAGTTCATATACAATTGATACTATTCACAACGTTTAGCGCTGGTCTGGTTTAACCTTAAAAAAACTGGCACAAATTTAGTTTGTCAGAATAGTTACCTACTCACTTTTCTAAACTTAAACAAAATACCGGTATGGGCACAGTAAAAAAACTGAGACCTTTTAAATGACCTTATTAAAATAAATAACGACCGGGTAGAAGGGTACGGTAAAGCGAGAGACGAAGCCAAAGACAATGCAGCCGAGCTGGTAACTGTCTTTCAAAAAATGATTGACTAAAGCGGGCATTATATAAATGACCGCGGTAACCAGGTTGCAAAATATGGGGGTGCCGTTGCGGATGACCTGCAATGGGCAAAATTTACAGAACGTGGATGGATTTGCGGATAAACGTTAGCGCCGACGACAGGCACCATATTTTAAGTGCCTGCGAGTTTGGCGAAGATGCTGCACAAAGAGCATATAGAATGGCATTGGAAGTACATGAATTGGGCGAGGAAGCAAGATCCCTGATTGCTATGCAAAAAAATGCACTAAAAGATGCTCATGACCTGATAAAATCATATAGAGACAGGGAGAAAATTCATGCCGGTTATCTTGTAACTAAATTATAATTAATAAGCGATGGAAATACAGACTTGGCCCACGCAAATACAATGGTTGTTCACCTTGTCCGTACCCGTTGCATGCATTGCCTGGACAGTAACACACGAAGAAATTTTTAAAGAGCCCAGGGAATTTTGTATCAGGTGCACTAAAGAATCCAAATCACTTTTTAAGCGAAAATTTTTTTACATCTTCACCTGTGAGTATTGTTTCAGCCATTACGTTAGTTTATTTATACTGTTGCTGAGCGGATTTAAATTGTTGTTTGCCGATTGGAGAGGATATATTATTTCAGGATTTTCCCTGGTGTGGATAGCGAATATTTATATGGCAGTGTTCTCTTTGCTGAGGTTCGGAATAAAAAAGGAGAAAGTGGAGATCAGTGTTAAAGAAAAACTGCTGAATGATATAGAAGCAAGTAGCTAAAATCTGAAGCTGTAATTTTTCAACGCATTTTTATAGCAGCAACCGTAAAATATTTTACCATGGCAAAGTATTCAAAAAAGGCAGGTGAGCAAGTAGAAAAAGTAATGCACAAAAAAAAAGAAGGAACATTAAAAACCGGCAGTGGTAAAAAAGTGACCAGCAACAAACAGGCTATTGCAATTGGTCTGTCGCAGGCCCGGAAGGGGGGCGAAAGTGCCGAAAAAACGGGTTACACCTAAAATTTGAAAACTCAATAATGAACATGGTATTGGGCTATCCATTGGTCTTAGTTAAACAGGCCTGGTATTTTTTTGGTTAACAAAGCAGGAATTGCCTTTTATTGGAGGTTTTGCTTGCCAGGCCAAGCGGCTATTTTGCTTTAGGGTTTTGGCGGAATAGGCATTTATAAATTTTACGGCCTATATTTTAAAAAAAACTGGCATGATATTTTGCCTCTTCTCTAAACGTTATATAAAACAATGATCCTACTTGAACAGCATATAGAGCTGCAGATCTTCCACTTAAACGAACTGAGAAAATATAAAGTGGTTGAATTACTTAAAGATGATGAAGGCATGAGTTTTAAAATATTTCATAAAGGGGAATATATGTTTACATTAATTCCTTCGCTACATGAGTATCTTACATTTCAACTGTCAGCCCCAAACAAACTGTTGGAGATGGATTGGCGCCTGTATTTAAAAATCGAAGCTTCGCTGTATTCCGTATTTTTAAGAAGCCCTGTTTCGTAATGGTAACCCTCTGTAATATACTCAGTATCATCAATTGGCAATTGGCACAGGTTGCAAAAGTTTATATATTCAACTCAGGTATTTATTCAATACGTAAACCTGTTTCTACTAAAATTGCAGAGTTGCATACCGGGGAAAAGCCGTTTTAAAGTGGCGTGCCTTATCTCACTTTGTGGATTTTGTTCCTCATAGACAGATAGCTACAAATCTCTGCGGCTTATATTTTTTTTGGCATAGCCTTTGAATTTTTTCCAATATTAAACCAACCGTTATGAGCTATAAACAAGATACAAATCTCGAATTTCTGAGAAATAAGATCAACGAAATTAAAATAGCGTTGTTTAAATCGGAAAGTGATTTTGAGTTGCAGCTTCCGAATAATATAGTGCAAACCCTCCGTGTTGAAGACGATGGAACCGTTTGGTTCTTTACAGCCTGTAACGGCAACCATGCAAGGTTTATGGATAAATCTTTTTACGCCTGGTTAAATTATTACAAAAAAGATACAGGATGCCGCCTTGAGCTTTCTGGCAAAGCTACTATGGTAATTGATGAAGACAGTTACTTTGCTGCGGATAGTGATGGTTCAACCGGGGCTTACACCCCTGTTTTAATAAAAATGAAAATTATGCAGGCAGAATACTTCGAAAATAAAATGGCAACAGAAATAACCTGGACTGACAAAATAAAATCTGCTGTCGCTGGTTTATTTTTATCGCCGTCCCCACAGGGTTTATAATTTATTGTAATTGCGGTATTAGTCACACCTTTAAAAATGCCCCTCCTTGCAGAGGGGTATTTTTTTGTTATGGCTGAAAAAATATTTTTTAAGCAAGCAAAAACGGGCAGGGTTTTGGATTGCCATTTAATATAAACAGAATTATTATGAGACCATTATGGACAGGTGCTATAGGTTTTGGACTGGTTAACATTCCGGTAAAACTTTTTAGTGCAACACAAGGCAGCGAACTTGATCTGGATATGCTTGATAAAAAAGATCACGCAAACATCAAATTTATGCGGGTGAATGAAAAGACAGGCAAAGAAGTAAAATGGGAGAACATTGTGAAGGGATACCTGCTCAATGATAAATATGTAGTGCTTGATGATACCGATTTTGAAAAAGCATCAGCCGTTAAAACAAAAACAATTGAAATAAGCGATTTTGTTTTGCAGGATGAAATTGACAGTGCCTATTATGAAACTCCTTATTACCTGGTGCCCGATAAGTCGGGCAGCAGGGCCTATGCACTTTTGCGTGAGGCGTTAAAAAAAACAGGCAAGGCCGGTATTGCCAGCTTTGTAATGCGCAACAAAGAAGCGCTTGCCATACTGCGGGTTTCCGGTAATGTAATTATCCTGAATAAGATCCGCTTTGCGGAGGAAATAAGAGACACAAAGGAACTGGCAATTCCTGCGGCAGCCGTGAAGCCAACAGAACTTAAAATGGCCATCTCCCTCGTCAACCAGCTTTCGGGTAAATTTAATATCAGCAAATACAAAGATACCTACAGTGCCGACCTGCTAAAACTGATAAAAGCAAAAAGCAAAGGTGGAAAACTTACTACACCCCAACTTAAAGTGGTGCATAATAAAACCAAAGACCTGATGGAGCAATTGAAAGCCAGCCTTGGAAATAAAAGTAAAAAAGCATCCTGATATGAGCCTGGTAAAATACAAATCCAAAAGAAATTTTTCGCTTTCGCCGGAACCCGAAGGGAAAATAAAAAAAGATGCAGCAGCGCTTTCTTTTGTGGTGCAGCGGCATAAAGCATCACATCTTCATTATGATTTCAGGCTTGAAATGGACGGTGTGCTAAAAAGCTGGGCGGTGCCAAAAGGCCCGTCAATGAATCCGGCAGATAAAAGGCTGGCCATGATGGTAGAAGATCATCCTTATTCTTACAAAGATTTTAAAGGAGTAATTCCATCGGGCTACGGCGCAGGTATTGTAGAAATATGGGACAAAGGAAAATATACCGATATAGATAATTCAGCAAAGGCTATGGCAGAAAAAAAACTGAAGGCGGGATTGAATGCAGGTAATTTAAAATTCACCCTTTCGGGCAAAAAATTAAAAGGAGAGTTTGCATTGGTAAAATTAAAAGGCAGGCAGGAAAATGCCTGGCTGCTGATTAAGCACAATGATAAATACGCTATTGACACGGATTATAACAGTGAAAACGAAACACCCCAATCATCGCCCATCAATAAATGGCTGGCAGAGAATGCAAAACCTAAAAAAAAACTTCAGCAGTGATTAAGCGGGAACCCCGGAAAAAATTAACTGATTTTATAAAGCCCATGCTGGCCAAAGAAACTGACAAAGCTTTTGATGACAATGAATGGCTCTTTGAAATTAAATGGGATGGATACCGGGCTATCAGCGAAATAAAAAACGGAGAAGTGAATCTGTATTCAAGAAATGGCCTGGTCTTTAATAACAATTATCCCGTTGTTGTAAATGCATTAAAAAAAATAAAGTACGATGCTATTTTAGATGGTGAAATACTGATCCTTAATGAAGATGGAAAATCCGACTTTCAGAAATTGCAGCATTATGAAGACAATACTCAATATCTGATTTGCTACTATGTTTTTGACCTTTTATCGCTGGATGGGAAAGATACCACTGAACTTACACTTACAAACAGGAAAAAATTATTAAAGCAATTAATTAAACAGCATACCGTTGTAAAATATTCTGACCATGTATTGTGTAAAGGAACAGCATTTTTTAATGCTGCCGGTAAGCAGGGGCTGGAGGGCGTAATGGCAAAAAAAGCAGACAGTCAATATCATAAAGGAGTAAGAACATCTGACTGGCTAAAGATAAAGCATCATAAATCGGATGAAGTTATTATTGTCGGGTTCACACAACCCACCGGATCAAGAAAATATTTTGGTGCCTTGGTGCTGGCAGTGAAAACTGAAAAAGGGCTGAAGTATGCAGGCCACACCGGATCGGGGTTTACAGATGCTGACCTGAAGGAGGTTTATGAAAAACTTGCCCCTTTGAAAAGAGACCGTTCTCCCTTTAATGAAAAAGTGAAAACCAATATGCCCGTTACCTGGGTAAAGCCAAAATATATTGCCGAGGTAAAATTTACCGAATGGACCAATGATGGTAAAATGCGCCACCCGATTTTTTTAAGAATGAGGGCTGATAAATCACTAAAAGATATTGATATGCGTAAAACGACAACAGCAGTACTACCCAAAAAAAATAATAAAAAGAGTGATGAAGAACCTGCCGACGAACTTATTATCGGCAAAATAAAAGTGAGAACCAGCAACCGCAACAAACTATACTGGCCAAAAGAGGGTATTACAAAAGGTATGATGATAGATTATTACCAAACCATGGCTCAATATATTTTGCCTTACCTTAAAGATCGGCCGGAATCTTTAAAAAGAAATCCAAATGGTATTGCAGATAAAGGCTTTTATCACAAAGATGCCGGTGAGGATGCTCCGGCATTTGTAAAAAGTATTCCGCTGTATTCTGAATCTGCAAAAAAAGATATTGACTATATCATTTGTAATGATAAAGCCACATTGGCTTATTTAAATAACCTCGGTTGCATCGAATTGAACCCCTGGAATTCCACAACAAAGGCACTGGATAAACCGGATTATATGATCATTGATATTGACCCTTCGCCCAAAAACAGTTTTGAACAGGTGATAGAAACGGCCAATGTTTTTAAACAGATTCTTGACAAAGCCGGAGCCGTTTCGTTTTGTAAAACATCGGGTGCTACAGGGCTGCATATTTATGTGCCCATGGGCAGAAAGTATTTGTATGAACAGGTAAGAGGATTTGCCGAAATTATCTGTAAAATAGCGCATGAACAATTGCCCAAATTTACGAGTGTGGAAAGAAACCTGAAAAAGCGGGGCAATAAAATTTACCTGGATTACCTGCAAAACAGCCGTGGGCAAACCATTGCTGCGGCTTACAGCGTTCGCCCACAGCCTGGCGCTACTGTATCAACTCCTTTGTTATGGAAAGAAGTAAAAGCGGGGCTGCATCCGTCTGCTTTTACTATTCACACGGTTCCTGCAAGGGTAAAAAAACTTAAAGATATTTTTAAACCCGTGTTGGGTAAAGGAATAGATTTAAGAAAATGTCTTTCAAAAATATCTGCTTAAAACAGGTAAGGGAAAATTTTTAATGAAGCAGTTGAGGTTTTGCAATTAATTATTGCGGGAAATCATTTCATCCAGCGTCTTATATATTTTGTCCCTGGTAAAAGGCTTGCCCAAAAAAAAGTCGACACCGTGAGCCAATGCAAATTTCTTGTCGGCCGGGGTATCATAGGCAGTGATCATAGCTAGCTGCACATGCGGAATCGCTTCCCTGATGTATCCCGCAAAGTCTACCCCTCTGCCGTCTGGCAGCCGGTTATCTAAAAAAATAATTTCAGGCTTAAAATTTTCAATAGCTACTATCGCATCTGCAAGGCATGTTACACAATCAACCTCCACTTTTTTGTTAGATAGCAAACCGCTTAGCAGGTAACAAATGTCAATTTCATCATCTATAATTAAGGCTTTCATTTTGTGTGGGGTAAGACTTTAGTATTTTACTACTTGTCGTAATGCAATTTATCTGCCAGTTAATTCTATCGGGGAATTAAAAAAAATGTAAGTCATTATACCCTTTTTGTGGATTAGATTCAACAGACTGCGGATTTTTTACAACTTTGGAATGATTACAATCCCATTAACGGGCGATTTTAAATCCAGTTATATCCCGGCCAAAACGTTGCCTTACCATATCAGTAGCGATACAGGTGAAAAGACAGTTTACCAGTTACACAAATTACAAGAGACCTAAAGGAGTCTGCCTCTAAAGCGGGTTTGAAACTATGTCGTATGCTTTAAAAGAAGTGAATTTCAATAAGTGGAAAGCCGAAGAAATGCGGAAGATAGACCGAAAGACTTTATACAATGAGAACAGGAGTTACGAACAAACCCAGGCTTAGTATTTACTGTTCTGCTACATTTTTTTGGCAGGCTGATTCAGCAACGGTTTTATTTGCTTTTTACCGAATAATTTCCGGTTAATTTTTTGCACTCTTTTCTTTGCCGAAGACTCCGAATCGTCTCCCAATAATATTCCCCATGGCCTAAGTTCTTCGGATGTATCGAATATTATTTTTAGTATGGCCACGGTTGGCAATGCAAAGAATACACCCGGTATGCCTATTAAAATTCCTCCTGCTACCGAGCCAAGTATGGCTATCAAGGCATTGATCTTTACCCGGGAGCCAACAATCCTGGGCATGATAAAATTGGTATCAACAAAGTGTATACACAACAGGCCTATAAATACCCATCCAATCTGGCCCATGCTGGCAGAAGTGGTAAGCGAAACAAGTGCTGTAAATATCATGCCTGCATAAATGCCGATAAAGGGCATAATGTTGAGCACGCCGGTAAGCACACCCAGAAACACCGCATACTTAATGCCGATCAGCAGCAGTATGATTGTATTGCAGGTGGCAATGATCACCATTTCAATGATTAACCCAGACATGTAATTTTTTATGACCAGTTTGGTTCCCGTTAATACAGCGTTTACGTTTGTTTTTTGTGACCGGTTGAATACTGCAAAAAAGAAATTCCGGATGGTATGCCTGTAAAAAAGAATAAGGAAAGAATACACGAGTGAAAATATGGTAAATACAAAAACCTGCGTTACGGTAAAAACAGTTTGTGTGATATATGTTACGCCTGAATTATGCATGTTTGCTGTAGCATCATTCAGCAGCGTTTGCTGCTGTACGGTGCTGATATTAAAACGTTGTTCAATCCAGTGTTGTACCGTTTGATAGTGTTCTGCCAGGTGCATTTTTATAGAGGGTATATCATTCAGGAACGAAGCTACCTGTGCCGATAAAAGATAAATGACAGTTGAAATTACAACCAGGGCAATTAAAACTGAGATCAGCGCAGCCAATGCCCGGGGTAGATGTAATTTTTCCAGCAAATTAGCCAACGGAAGCATCAGGATGGATAATAAAACAGAAAAATATAAAGGCACCAGTATCACCTTAAACTGCACGGTAATAAATGCAATAATCACTACCAGCATCAGTTTAAAACTCAGGCGGGCACTGTAAGGCAATTGCATTACGGTTGGTTTTATTTTCAGCAGATCTTCCAA
Organism: Chitinophagales bacterium; assembly: GCA_038204855.1. Taxonomy (GTDB): domain Bacteria; phylum Bacteroidota; class Bacteroidia; order Chitinophagales; family Chitinophagaceae; genus Ferruginibacter. The sequence goes on along the minus strand of JBBRCM010000107.1, from coordinate 3,875 downwards.
TTTTTATAATTATTTAACAGTACAAAAAAACTGTGTAAAAACTATGCCACATTATAAAATCACTTCGGCAGTACCAGCTTTTGTTTATCAGGCGGTAATAGAATTTGATTTAAATCCTGTTCAAAAAAAGCCTTCACGTCATGCTCAAGGCCATCATTAATCAAGGCAACAAAATTGCCGGCTACAGCCTCACCATCTACCCATATTTTTGAGCCTTCATTTTCAGATGATTGTACCAACTCTATTCGATAAACCGTATCCATATACCGGTATTGCACTTTTATAGTGTTCCATGCTTTAGGCAGGCAGGGCATTATGTATAATTTATCTGCCTCCCGTTTTAAGCCAATGAACGACTCTATAAATAACTGGTAAAGCCAGCCTGCTGCACCTGTATACCAGGTCCATCCTCCTCTGCCCTGATGCAACGGTACGGTATAAACATCTGCTGCAATAACATAAGGCTCTGCTTTATATTTTGCTATAGATGCAATATCTTTTCCGTGGTTGATGGGGTTTATTAGCTGAATTAGTTCCCAGGTTTTTTCGGTATCGTGCAGCTCCGCAAAAGCCATGATAAGCCATATGGCAGCATGTGTGTATTGGCCGCCATTTTCACGCACGCCGGGCACATAGCCTTTTATATAACCGGGGTTCAAATCAGATTTATCAAAAGCGGGTTCAAATAATTGTATGATGCCTTCGTCTTTTCTTACCAGGTATTTTTCGGCAGCATCCATCGCCATTAATTGCCGGGCAGGTTCAGCAGCGCCCGATAATACAGCCCAGCTTTGTGCAATGGAATCAATTTTGCATTCTTCATTTTCTTTTGAGCCAAGCGGTGTTCCATCGTCAAAGTAAGCCCGACGATACCAGGCACCATCCCATGCATGTTTTTGAATATTTTCTTTTAACGTTGCTGCAGTGGTTTTACACTTTTCTGCAAAAGCAAGGTCGTTTTTTAAAATAGCTACATCGGTAAATTTTATAAGTATGCCGTAGATAAAAAAAGCAAGCCATACACTTTCTCCTTTTCCTTCGCTGCCAACTTTATCCATGCCATCATTCCAGTCGCCCGAACCTATAAGTGGTAATCCGTGTTCTCCAAAACGCAGCGCATGTTCAATAGCCAACACGCAATGTTTGTATAATGAATCCTCTTTTTCTGAACGTATAGGCAGGTCGTAATAAGATTCTTCTCCGGCATTCAATAATCTTCCTTCCAGGAAATGAACCGTTTCATCCAGTATTTGCTTGTCGCCTGTAACCGCAATATATTTTGCTGTTACATAAGGCAGCCACAAAAGATCATCCGAGCAGGTTGTGCGTACACCTCTGCCAGTGGGTGGATGCCACCAATGTTGCACATCGCCTTCTTTAAACTGCCGGGATGCACATAAAAGAATTTGTTCCCTCGCGATGTGGGGTTTGCAGTGAACGAGCGATAGCACATCCTGCAACTGATCTCTAAAACCAAATGCACCACCCGATTGGTAAAAGCCGCTGCGGCCCCAGATACGGGAGGCGATGGTTTGATAATTAAGCCAGCCGTTGATCAATATATTTACTGAAGCGTCCGGTGTTTCAACCTGCACGGCATTTAATGTTTGTTGCCAGAACTGCTGCACTTTTTCCAATGCCTCCAGCGCTGTTTCCTTGCCTTCCAGTTTTTTTATAAGGTCAAGTGCAGCGGGTGTATTTTCAGCAGCTCCAAGCCTGAAAACAATTTCTTTTTCTTCACCTTCTGCCAAATCAAAAACTACCTGTATCACAGCACAGGGGTCAAGTGCACCACCGGTTCTGCCTGAAAATCTCGCCCGGTACATTCCATCCGGATTATGTATGGTTCCATTGCGCCCCATAAACTCTGTACGGTCGGTGGTAATGGTTCTGTTCACTCCATCTGCATCAAAAAAAGCAACCTTGCTGTTGAATTCGGTATTGTATTTATTATAGGCAAGAATGGCCCCGCTCTGTGTATCCAGTTCGGTTACTATATGCATTTGCGTTTTGGTTTTCAGGTCGCCCAGTATCCATTCCATATACCCCGTGGCAGATAAACGCCTTACCCGTTGCGATCGATTGCTGAGCTTTATCACGATGTACTTAACAGGCTGTTCAATATCTGCAAAAACGGTCATAGCAGAGTCAATTCCATCTTCGCTGTGTTCAAAAATGCTGTATCCAAAGCCATGGCGGGTATTGTAAGCTGATGCACCGCGGCAAGGAAAAGGAGCCGGCGACCAGAACCTGCCGCTTTCTTCATCCCTTAAATAAAAAGCTTCGCCCTGCATATCGGTTACGGGATCATTGTTCCAGGGTGTAAGCCTGTATTCGTGTGCATTGTCCATCCACGTGTAAGCCTGGCCGCTTTCGGTTACAATACTTCCGAAACGGAGATTGGCCAGTACATTACTCCATGGCAATGGCGTTGTTTGTTTACCGGTGGTGGTTATTACATACTCTTTACCATTGGCCGAAAAGCCACCGAGCCCATTAAAAAACTGCAGATTGTCCGGTTGCTTAACCTTTGTAAAAGTGGTAGCATGAAATTTAGTTGGGTTGAAATATGGAATGGATGGTTTTATTTTGTTCCGTCGTGTTATCTGTTCTTCCAGCGTGCCAAACCTATCAGAAATTATAATCCTTGCTACCGATTGAAATAGTATCCTGTCTTCGTTTGATACCTGGTCAGACGAGCGTATGAAAATTCCGCCGGGCTGGTCTTTAACATCGGCTGCCCTTCCCGAAGTTAAGAGACTTAGTATGTCGTTTTGCAACACTTGCCGGTAGCCACCGTTATCTTCATTCCAGATCACCAGGTCAACTATCAGCCCTTTCATGCGCCAGTAAGTGTGTGCCTGTATCAATTGTTTTACCAATTCAATATTTGCCGAATCTTCTATCTGCAAAAGAACAATGGGCAGGTCTCCGGAAATTGAATATCCCCACAAACCAGACTGGCCCCGTTGATTTTTTATAATCACCGAAGCATCTGCACGCAGGGAATCGTTGGCAAAAATGATTGAACCTGCAAGCCTTGCATATAATTGAGCATCGGGTTCTGTTGAGTTTAACTGACGCAGAATAACCTGGCTGTGGGTCCAGGCCAATTCAAGTACCCTGTTGGTAAGCTGCTGGTCCTGGTATTTATCTACCAAAAAATTACAGTGATTTTTAGTTTCGGCAATGCCCATAATAACATCTACGGTGGCAGATGCATAAGGCTCTATGATGATGCGGTACCGCATGGCAACAACAGGATCAAGAACGGCTCCACTGGTTCCCGGCAACGCCGTATGACTAATCATTTGCTGTGGCTGATGAACAGTACAACCTCTGCCGATAAATTTATCTCTATCGGTTTCATAAGATACTTCCAGCACTTTTGCATCGGTTACTTTCATCAGGTGAAACATCCAGTAAACCTGTTCTTCTTGCGTACGTGGCCTGCGGGTGCAAATGATAACGTGGCGGGCTTCGTCTATTTCCGTTTCTACAAAAAGGTTGCTGAAAGCAGGATGCATCTCTTCCGCCATTTGAGGTGCCAGCACAATTTCTGCATAACTGGTAATTTCGATTATTCTTTTTTTGCGTGAGCGGTTAGTGATATGTATCCTTCTTAATTCAATATCATCTTCTGGTGATACTGCAATGCTGGTATGCGTGTCTATAGACGAATCGGAACGCCTGAACTCGGCACGGCCCTGCGAAAAAACGGCTTCGTAATTATTGCCCGGCTTTAGTGATGGCTGATAGGCGGCTGACCAGAAATTGTCACTATCCACCTCTCTTATATAACAATAGGTTCCCCGGTTATCGGTGGTGCCGTCTTCACGCCAACGTGTTACTGCAATATTTTTCCAGCGTGTGTA
>JBBRCM010000106.1:0-13997 GCA_038204855.1 Chitinophagales bacterium | reverse complement strand
TGGCTGCGCTAACACTTATCGCTAATTTAGGAACTGAATAGTTACCATAATACTGCATATAAACTATCTTCTTTAATATCTTTATATTCAGTTAGAAACCTGTTTTGTTCTCTTTTAGGAAATATTGGTGGAAACATAAATGTTCTTTCCATTATTTTTTGATGATGGGCACACTGGTTTCTAACGTAGCTCAAATTGAAAAGCCATGTTCCAAATATTTTTTGATTTATTTTAAAATTGGCTGATACTTCGGACCTAGCTTCTGTGTTTGAAATATTCTGATATAATATACAACTCATTCCAAATGACATGATTTCTAAAACTATCCAAGAAGGAGGTAAAAGTGGATCTGTATAAAGAAATCTATATTTTCTGACAAAATTTTCGTGTGATTCAGTACATTCTTTTGTAAGCTTATAAATAAATTTTTCATAACCTGATTCATAATTTGGATCCAAGTTAGAGACAAATTCGGATTTAAATAATGATGAATCTAAATACCAATGTGAGCCATATTTCATAGTCATGGTATAGTTTAAAAAAGCTTTAAAGGCAATTTCAATGCTAGCTATGGCCTCAAATATAATCACTCTCAATTGAGCATCAAATTTGTAAATGTCTACTATGTCATCAAAATAAATATTAGGAAGAAAAGAGTAATCACCTTTACCATCTGATACATGGAAAGGTATTGTATATCTTTTAATTCGGAAATATCCTATACTTGATAAAATTTGACTGGCTTTAGGAATATCTTCTATGATAAGTCCTTTTTTAAGTAACAATACTGTTTGTTGCTCAATAGTTTGTGGAGAGAAACTATACTTCATGAGTAGTATAAAAAAAAATAGCCCCGGCAGATTGCGCTTACTTAAAAGAAAGCAGAGGCGTGCCGGGTACTGATAAATCAAAGATAAGGGTTGTTATTTAATATTTTAGTTAATTAGTAAAAATAGTAACAAATTCTTCCCCTTTGTTACAATGTCATTAAAAACTACCAGAAATTCCGCAAAGTCAGTGGTGCCATAAATATCAAACCAACATTTTAATTGGCTGTCTGTTCCATTTTAAGTTAACTTTCATAATAAATAACAGCATCATGGCTACAAAAAAAAATACTACATCGTTTAACGAACATCTCACCAAACGTTACGGCAAACGGGGAACTTCAAAAAGAACAGAATTTGAAATAAAAGCAAAAGCATTTCTTATTGGCGCAGTTATCAAAGATGAAAGACGTGTTGCAAATTTAACACAGGAGCAATTGGCTGATAAAATAGGTGCTAAAAAGAGTTTTATTTCAAGAATTGAAAATGGTAAAACCGACATACAACTTTCTACACTTTACCGGCTTCTTGAATTTGGCTTAGGGAAAACAGTTGAGTTGACCGTTCGGTAAAGAGAAAAAAGCTTGAGTACCTTCGTCCTTGTGGAAGTGGTAAGAATTATAAGCATGCCATGGAAAGGAGGTGTAGCTAAAAAAAATAATTATATAAATAGATACGCCCTGTTTACCTCAGGGCGATTTTATTGAAGTATTTTAAGACCGCCGATAGCAACATTTACTCAACGGATGTCGCTTATACAGTTACCTGAATCGTTTAATTTTTAATGGTTAAATTTGTTTGAATTGAATTAACTGACGTGAACAAAATTTTAGACAAATTCAGACTTAATGCAGAAAAGGAAGACCTGCGGGTTGTTATTCAGAATATTGATAATGGCGTTGTTTTTCGTGGCACAAATTTATGGGTACTTATTTTTGCCATATTTGTTGCATCGCTTGGCCTCAACGTAAATTCCACAGCAGTTATTATTGGTGCCATGTTGATATCGCCTTTGATGGGCCCAATCATGGGGCTTGGTTTGGGTACCGGCATTAATGATCTTGTTTTACTAAAGAAATCGATAAATAATTACCTGGTTGCAACTGGCGTAGCACTGGCAACATCAACTATATTTTTTCTGCTATCTCCATTAAATGAAGCACATTCTGAAATTCTTGCCAGAACATCGCCAACGGTGTACGATGTGTTGATAGCATTGTTTGGTGGTTTTGCAGGAATACTGGCTGTGTCGAGCAGGCAAAAGGGAAACGTAATACCTGGCGTTGCCATTGCAACAGCATTAATGCCGCCACTTTGTACAGCTGGTTTTGGTCTGGCAACCTGGCAACTACAGTTGTTTATCGGCGCATTTTACCTGTATATTATCAACACTGTTTTTATTGCGCTGGCAACATTCATTACCATTCGTTTTCTTCATTTCCCCTTTAAAGAGGCAGGCGATAAAAAAACTGAAAATAAAACGAGGCGAATTATCTGGTTGATTGCGATTGTGACATTGTTGCCGAGTTTGTATTTTGGTTATAATATTGTAAGGCAGCAACGGTTTGAAAATAGTGCAAATAATTTTATTAAAAAAGAAGCAGTATTTACAAACGATTACCTGCTGAATAAAAAAATCAGTTTCCAGAATAATAATATTGTACTAACATTTGGGGGAAGAAAAATTACGGAGGAAGAAATAGGGTTGCTTAAAAGCAGGCTACTGGCTTACGGCCTGAAAGATACCAAAATAGAAATAAAGCAAGGATTTGCATATCTAACTGATAAAAAAAGTAACGAGCAGATAAGCCAGATGGCCGGAGCGATTGAGTTGATTGACAGTAATTTTAAAGCTTTACAGATTAAAATGGATAGTTTAATTATCAGAGACTCGCTAAAACAAATAAAAGATTCAATCAAGTTAAAAAAATAATTCAATGTCGGTATTTCCTCTTTTTTCAATGCTAATAGTTGTGTCTGCAGTCTTTGCGTATATAAACTTCCGATTCATTAAATTACCATGGTCAATTGGTTTAATGTTCATGGCTTTAATTTCTTCCCTGATAATATTTGGCGTTGGAGAAATATATCCTTCAGTAACAATTTCAATAACCGCAATGATTCATGACCTGGATTTTTCAAGGTTGCTGATGGGTTCTATGCTTAGCTTTATGCTTTTTGCCGGAGCTATACATATAAAACTCGAAGACTTAAAACCCGAACGGTTTTCGGTAATTATTTTTTCAACCTGCAGTGTGCTGCTATCTACATTTATTGTGGGCATACTTGTTTATTATTTACTTGCATTGTTTGGCATGCCGGTAGATTTTGTGTATTGCCTTTTATTCGGCAGCCTTATCTCTCCAACCGACCCTATTGCGGTACTTGGCATATTAAAGGAAGCAAAAATCTCAAAATCACTTGAAACAAAAATGGCTGGTGAGTCGTTATTTAATGATGGCGTAGCAGTGGTTGTTTTTGTTACATTACTTGAAGTTGCAGAACAACCCGGTACTTTAAAATGGACAAATGTGCTTGGCTTGTTTCTACAGGAGGCATGCGGAGGCCTTTTATGGGGAGTTATAATTGGCTATCTCGGGTTTTTACTGATGCGTAGTATAAATAATTATAAGGTTGAAGTAATGATAACTTTAGCTATCGTAATGGGCGGGTACAGCCTTGCCAGTATGATGCATGTATCGGGGCCGCTGGCTATGGTGGCTGCCGGCATTATCATTGGCAACCAGGCAAAGAACGAAGCCGTGAGCGATAAAACTGCCGAGTATATTGATACATTTTGGGAGTTAATAGATGAGATACTAAATGCCGTGCTGTTTGTACTTATCGGTTTTGAGCTGCTGATCGTTAACCTGCAGTTTGTGTATATTCTCATTGGGTTTATCTCAATTATTATAGTGCTGCTTTCGAGGTATGTATCTGTATTAATACCAGCGCAAATTGTAAAACTTAAAGAAAGGGTTTCACACAAAACAATTTTAATCTTAAGCTGGGGAGGTTTAAGGGGAGGCATTTCTGTTGCGCTTGCTTTATCAATAAAGCCGGAAATGCATAAAGATCTATGGGTAACACTTACTTATGTGATCGTTGCTTTTTCAATATTGGTTCAGGGGTTAACCATTGGCAGGTTTGCAAAAAAGTTGAATAAGTAATTTGGCTATGCAGCAACACTAATCTTTTATCATGAATGTAATTAAAGCAGTCAGGCAATGGCTGAAATTAAAGTACGATAAAATTGATAATACTAGGTTTAAAGATAACCTCTTAAATGCACTCCCTTTCTGGCTGGGCGCACTTATTACAGGAGTCGCGGCTGTTTTCTATGCAAAACTATTTTCATGGGCCGAAGAAGGGACTTATTATATATTTCACAAGGCAGGCTGGTTATTTTTTATCATTACACCATTATCTTTTTTACTGGCTTTGTGGTTGGTGTATACATTTGCGCCTTATGCAAAGGGGAGTGGTATTCCACAGGTAAGTGCTGCCATTGAACTTACAAACCCAAAACACCATTATAAAGTAAACAGGTTATTAGGCGTCAGGATACTATTCGTAAAAGTGCTTTCCAGTTTAATGATGGTATTTGGCGGAGGTGTAGTAGGGCGTGAGGGGCCAACCATACAAATAGCAGCTTCAATTTTTAAAAAGATAAACGACCTTTTGCCAAAATGGTATCCCAAAATATCCCGGAGAAATATGATTGTTACCGGAGCGGCTGCGGGATTGGCATCAGCATTTAATACACCACTCGGTGGAATTGTTTTTGCGATTGAAGAACTTACTAAAACGCATTTTAGTTTTTTTAAATCTGCCTTACTAACCGGGGTGATAATATCTGGCCTTACAGCTTTAAGTTTTGCAGGTCCTTATCTTTATTTGGGATACCCGGCTTTAACCGATGTGCCCGTTTGGATATTGGCAGTTATAATTCCTGTTGCGTTGATTACCGGTATGGGCGGAGTTGGAATGGGTAGGATTATTTTATACATTTTTAAAAAGAAAGCTGTATTTAAAAAAAGCTATCAAAAATATATGTATGCTATTGTTTGCGGATTGATAATAGCATCTCTTGCAATATTTATTGATCACAGAACATTTGGCTCAGGTAAAAGTATTATGGTTACCACGCTGTTTACAGATAATAAACATCTTGAATGGTACGTACCTGTATTAAGATTTTTCGGCCCGATATTGTCCTTTTCAGTCGAAGCAGCCGGAGGAATATTTGCCCCATCTCTTAGTGCAGGTGCCAGTATTGGTGCTGTTTTTGCGGGATGGTTTCATTTATCAGCCACGGCTACCAATCTTGTTATTCTTTGTGGTATGGCGGGATTTTTAACCGGTATTACACGTAGTCCTTTTACCTCTTCTATCCTTGTACTGGAAATGACCAACAGCCACAACATCATATTTTATATTATGCTCACTGCCTTATTTGCAAATTTAATTGCCGGACTTATCAGCAGGCATTCTTTTTACGATCATCTTAAAGACAAGTATATTTCGGAAATACACAAAAGTGAGTTACAGGAAGTTGAGATAAAGACATAATTTAAATCCCAAATGCCGGTTTTACCTATTTACAAACAGGAACCAGAGAGTGGTATTGGCTTGCAGATGGTTTGAAGGAAAACCTACATTGGAGAAGTGTAGTTATTATTGGGACAGCCACAGGCGGGGCAGATAAATTTTAAGTAATACCTGAAAAAAATTGGTTGGTTGGTGTTGATGGGTTTTGTGGCTGGAATGGGAGTGCTTTTGTTGCAGATTTCGTTGAAGGGATAAGCTGAATTCTTTACGTTGAATGAGGTGCCAATTTGTAAAGCAAAAATTCGTAATATACTTTAGTGAATTTATAAATTGCTGGTAATTTTAACTGATAGTATTCAATGAAAAAAAATACAATAATCTTAGTTTTCTTCATTGCACTCAAATTTCTTTTACAGTATTTTTTAATAAATGCTGATTACGATTTACAGAGAGACGAATACCTGCACCTGGATCAGGCAAATCATCTGGCTTGGGGTTATCAATCAATTCCGCCTGTTACTTCCTGGATTTCCTGGATCATACAATTGCTTGGTAATTCTGTTTTTTGGATTAAATTTTTCCCGGCATTTTTTGGGGCATTAACACTTTGGGTAGTTTGGAAAACTATAAAAGCATTAAAAGGAAATTTATTTGCGTTAATTTTAGGGGCTACCTGTATATTGCTATCCGCCTTGTTGAGGATAAATGTTCTTCTTCAACCCAATTCATTGGATGTTTTATGCTGGAGTACTTTTTATTTTATTCTCATAAAATATATTAATACAGAAAACAGCAAATGGCTTTACGCCGGCAGCATCATTTTTGCAGTAGGTTTTTTAAATAAGTACAATATCGCATTTTTATTCATTGGGCTTTTGCCGGCTATTCTATTAACTGAAAAGCGCATTTATTTTGCCCGGAAGGATGTGTATATGGCAATTGCTATTGGATTACTCCTAATTTCACCCAACCTGTTTTGGCAGTATAACAACGGGTTTCCTGTTATTCATCACCTTAAAGAACTGGCAGAAACCCAGCTGGTACACGTTAACCGAGGGGATTTCTTAAAAGAACAGCTCTATTTTTTTATTGGTTCCGTGCCGGTCATCATTGCGTCACTTTATGCTTTACTGTTTTATAAACCTTTTAAAAAATACCGGTTATTCTTTTGGTCATTTATATTTACTCTGATTGTCTTTATTTATTTTAAAGCAAAAAGTTATTATGCTATAGGGCTATACCCCGTTTATATTTCTTTTGGGTCCGTATTTCTTGCAAATATTTTGAATACTGGCTGGAAAAAATATATACGGGTAGTTATAATTGCATTTCCCATTTTAATGTACTTGCTTTTATTCAAAATAGTTTTTTCAATTAAAAGCCCCCAGTACATTATAAAAAATGAAAAAATTTATAAAAAGTATGGTTTACTGCGTTGGGAAGATGGCAAAGACCATACTTTACCACAAGACTTTGCAGATATGCTTGGGTGGAAAGAATTAGCTGAAAAAATTGACACAATATATAGCAGCATGCCCAATAAAGAACAAACATTGGTTTTATGTGACAACTACGGACAGGCAGGTGCAATAAATTATTATAGTAAGTTCAAACAAATAAAAGCTGTTTCTTTTAATGCCGACTACATTAACTGGTTTAAGCTGGATGGGAAAATTGAAAACTTTATAAGAGTTAAAGAATTTGAAGGAAGTGAAAAGGAAATAGCAGAAACAGGTCCTTTTTTTGAAACAGGATTTATTGCAGACTCTATAACTAATCCTTTGGCAAGGGAATACAGAACAAAAATCTTTGTTTTTACCAAACCCAAAATTGATATTAACCAAAGGCTAAAAACAGAAGTTGAAAAGAAAAAAAACTACCGCTAATAATGATCAGCAATCTGACTTTGCATTTAAGCAATCTGCAACATGCTGCGGATGAAAATTAAATTAATATCCCGCCTTTGCCCCACCAATATTTTCAATCGGGTGCCAGGTGGTTTTTATTTCCTGCAGGTCCATGATAAAATAAGGAGATTGGCCGCTTGCTTCATTCCATTTTACTTTATCGTAGAGTACAACTCTTTTTACATTCAAGGCTGATTTCTCTTTGATCATTTTTTGTGTGGCAGCATCTTGCTCACAATAAACAGTTGCATTTACATCCATATGATCGGCAAAGAAGGGGGCAAGTTCGGCAACTTTTCCAGTAAGAATATTTACAACGCCACCCGGTAAGTCGGAGCTGTTAAGCACTTCAGCAAATGTTACAGCGCACAGTGGTTTTGCAGTTGATGCTAAAACGATGCAGGTATTGCCACCGGCAATGATTGGCGCAATAACAGAAACCAATCCTAATAAAGAATTGTTTTGCGGAGCAATAGCAGCAACAACGCCCGTTGGTTCAGGCACCGAAAAATTAAAATGCGATGAGGCAACCGGATTTACTGAACTGAACAGTTGTTGAAATTTATCGCACCAGCCACTGTAATAGATTAAACGGTCAATGCAAAGGTTTACTTCGTTTTCAGCCTGAACTTGTGTTAAATCCTGTTTCATTAGTTCATCAATGAACTGTGCTTTTCTGCCTTCCAGCATTTCGGCAATGCGATACAAAATTTGTCCACGGTTAAAAGCAGCCCTGCCGCTCCAGCCACCAAATGCATTCCTGGCCGCAACAACCGCATCCCTAAAATCTTTTCTTGAACCCAAACAAACATTAGCCAGGTTTTCTTTCTTGTTATTTGTTGCCACATAGTATCTGCCAGATTCAGTCCTTGGAAATTGTCCGCCGATGTATATTTTGTAAGTTTTTAAAACTTCAAGCCGTTTTTCTAATGTTGTCGCCATAATTATTTTTTTAGCCGGTAAGTCGGAAAGACGTCTTCCCGACTTACCGGCGATTATCAAGTTGTCAAATTTATGTAAGCAGATAATCCATGCAATCCACCTTCTCTCCCATATCCACTTTCTTTGTAACCACCAAACGGGGAAGTTGGATCAAACTTATTAAATGTATTTGCCCAAATAACACCTGCTCTTAATTTGGTGGTAAGATTGAATATCTTGGAACCCTTGTCAGTCCATACGCCTGCGCTAAGGCCATACGGTGAATTGTTTGCTTTTTCTATCACTTCATCATCTGTTCTAAAACTCTGTATAGCCAGCACCGGTCCAAAAATTTCTTCCTGTGCAATGCGGTTGCTTTGTGCAACATTGGTGAAGATGGTTGGCCGGCAATAGAATCCTTTTTTTGGAATAGCACACGAACTCTGGTACATTTCTGCGCCTTCCTGCTGACCAATTTTAATGTATTTATTAATGATATCTAACTGCGCTTTTGAATTGATGGCCCCAATGTCAGTGTTCTTATCCATCGGGTCGCCAACGATCAATGTTTCTAACCTGTCTTTTAATTTGCGTACTACTTCTTTAAAAACAGATTCCTGTACGTACAGGCGTGAACCTGCACAACATACATGTCCCTGATTAAAAAAGATGCCATTAATAACACCTTCAACCGCCTGGTCAATCGGTGCATCGTCAAAAATAATATTGGCAGCTTTACCACCTAATTCTAAAGTTGCTTTTTTATTGGTGCCTGCAATAGCACGCTGAATAATTTTTCCTACTTCGGTTGAGCCTGTGAATGCAATTTTATTTATATCTGCATGATTAACGATTGCAGCACCCGTTGCGCCTGCACCGGTAATTATGTTTACAACGCCGGGTGGCAGATCAGCTTCCTGGATAATTTCTGCAAGCTTTAAGGCTGTCAGCGAAGTGTTTTCGGCGGGCTTTAAAACTACTGTGTTTCCGCAAGCCAAAGCCGGTGCAATTTTCCAGGAAGCCATTAGTAATGGAAAATTCCAGGGGATTATTTGTCCGGCCACGCCCAATGGTTCTGTTCTGCGGTTAGGGAAAGCATACTCCAGTTTATCGGCCCAGCCTGCATAATAAAAGAAATGATTGGCAGCGGTTGGTACATCAAAATCACGGCTTTCACGAATGGGTTTGCCGCCATCCAGTGTTTCAATGATGGCAAATTCTCTTGCACGTTCCTGTATCATGCGTGCAATACGGTAAATATATTTTGCCCTTTCGGCAGGCGGCATTTTTTTCCAGGTCTTATCGTAAGCATTCCTTGCAGCTACAACTGCTTTATTTACATCAGCAGTATTGGCTTCGGCAATCATCGAAAGTTTTTCTTCAGTTGCCGGGTTGATGGTAGCAAAATGCTTTTTGCTCAAGGGTTTTTCAAATTTGCCATTGATGAACAGATCGTATTGCAGATCTATTTTGGCGGTGCTCTTACTTTCCGGTGCCGGAGCTAAATTTCTTGCACTATCGAATTTTAATTTGATGGTATTGTTTTTTATAGCTTTTGCCATTGTTTATTTTTTTACACCAGTATGTAGTTAAAACACCGATGCTTTTATTAGTACAAGTTTAAAAAATCTTCCAGTTTTATAAGGTTTACTTTTGGAAAATCTATTTTTTTTAAAACGTTATAGCCCGTATCATTGGTAATTAAGTATTCAGCATTTGCTGCAAGATAACAATCAACAAATTTATTGTCGTCTTTATCCTGCGAAAGCAAATTTCATTTAAAATATATGTTCACATAAGCCACAGTTGGTATTTCTTTCAATGCAGATAAAAAATTTTGTGCTACAGATATTGAGTATTTCTGATGCAGTACTTCTTCATATTCATACATCATTTCATCAGTAACAAACATACTCACCTCTTCATCTAAAATCAATTGTATCAGCTTATGAAATACCGATTTTGATGCTAAAGATGACACAAGTGCATTTGTATCTACAACAACTTTATTGCCCATATTTTTCGTTGTCTTCGTTAAGCCAGTTTTTCATCGTTTCGTTTGTATAGCCTTTTTCATCCCATATTTCATCAGCTTCGGCAATAGCTTTTTCGGCAAAGAATTTTGCCAGATAACGCTTAATAACTAACAAATCGGTTTCAGAAATATTGGAAGCGTAAAGCTTCAATAATTCCTGCTGAAGGTTACTTAACGGTGCCTGAACTTGCATAAAATTGATTTATGTATGAACTAATCTATTGAAAAATAATTTGCCGATTGGTACACTCCGGTCTTCTGTTTCATCAACTGCATCAAAATATCATTTGCTAAACTGCTTGCACCAAACCTGAACCATTCATTATTCATCCAGCTTTCGCCCAGTGTTTCATTCAGCATTACTAAATAATGTAAGGCCAGTTTCGATTTTGAAATGCCACCTGCAGGTTTCATCGCAATCTTTTTTCCGGTTTTATAATAAAAATCACGAATGGCTTCCAGCATCACCAAGGTAACCGGCATCGTGGCGGCAGGTGAAATTTTTCCGGTGGATGTTTTTATAAAATCGGCACCGGCATACATGGCAATATCACTTGCCTTACGTACTTTATCATAAGTTACCAGTTCGCCTGTTTCTAAAATAACTTTCAGTCTTGCATCTCCGCAGGCTTCTTTAATGGCAGCAATTTCATCAAACACAAAATTGTATTCGCCTTGTAAAAATTTTCCACGGGAGATAACCATATCCACTTCATCAGCACCATTGGCCACAGCAAATTTGGTATCTCTTATTTTTACATCACGTGGTGCCTGGCCGCTTGGGAATGCAGTTGCAACCGATGCAACTTTTACACCCGAATTACCCAATGCTATTTTCGCTGTTTTTACCATCGATGGATAAACACAAATGGCTGCTACGGTCGGCAAACCAGGATACGAATCGTGGAGGTGTTGTGCTTTATAACAAAGCTGTTTTACTTTTCCTTCGGTATCTTTTCCTTCCAAAGTAGTAAGGTCAATCATGTTCAACGCCAGCATCAAACCATTTAATTTGGTTTCATTTTTTATACTTCGTTTGGTAAACCGCGATGCTCTTTCTTCAATACCTACCTGGTCAATATGCGCAGGCGAGGAGAAGTCTGGAATTATTTTTGTTGAAATCATTTTATTCTATTTTACTGTCAGCCTGAGCTTGTCGAAGGCGTTTTATATTTATTATTTCTGAATCATGTTTCGACAGGCTCAACATGAAATCCCGTTTTTAGGAAGCCGTTAAAGACTCTAAAGATTTTACAATTAATTTTTCTACAGCCGCATTACTATCTTTGGAAAATTCTTTTACTACCCGGTTGGCAATGATAACATTTATACTCAGGCATTCATGCCCCATCAGTTTCCCCAAACCATAAATGGCCGATGTTTCCATTTCAAAGTTAGTGATTCGGTGATTATTAAAGTTGAAATGCGTAAGCTTATCAACCAGTCCGGGGCTTGCCAAACCCAATCGCAGCACCCTTCCCTGCGGCCCAAAAAATCCCGGACAGGTTACCGTAATACCTTTATGAAAACCTTTGCCGAATTTTTGTAACAGCATTTCGCTGCCGCTGAATGCATAGGGGTTGGTAATGGCTGTATCTAAAACTGTTTGGGTGATGAATGCATCAATCATTGCTTTGTCATCTGCTGTTTTTTCGTAGTGATAAAAATTCAGGAGGTTATCCAAACCCAACCCATGTGTTGATGCAACAAAGCTATCAACCGGAATATCGGCCTGTAAAGAACCTGATGTACCAAAGCGGATGATATTTAGTTTGGTAAGATTCTCTTTTATCAGCCTGGTTTCAAAATCAATATTGGCAAGCGCATCCAGTTCGTTAAATACAATATCAATATTATCGGGACCGATGCCCGTAGAAATTACGGAAATATGCTTATTGCCAATATAACCGGTGTGGGTAATAAATTCACGGTGTTGCAACTGGTGTTCTATCTTATCAAAGTGAACACTTACTTTTTTAACACGCTCAGGGTCACCTACTACTATAATGGTATCGGCAAGTTCTTCGGGCCTTACATCTAAATGATAAATGGCACCACGGGAGTTTATAATGAGTTCTGATTCTGCGATTCTTTGCATAAATAAATCGTTAATGAACAAAGGTAAGATAAATGAGCAGGGTTTATAGCACCCTAAACGGAGTAGATAAGTTAAAAAAAGCAGGATCAATTTTCATCAATCCTGCTTTTCAAATGATTTGTTCACAATCTACTTTATCCCATACTTCGTCTCATACTTCTCTGCCAGTTGTTTTTGTTTATTGTTTAAATCAATCTGTCGACCCTGTATAAAAGCCTGTGTAATAATATTGGTACGCATATCTAAAATATCGCCTTCACTTACCACTATGTTTGCATCTTTACCGGTTTCAATACTGCCGGTTTTATCGGCAATACCCAGTATGGTTGCAGCATTTAATGTAATAGCGCTCAATGCTTCTTCTTTGGTTAAGCCATAAGCAGATGAAGTACCAGCATTAAAAGGCAGGTTGCGGTATCGGCTGTTGGCATCATCATCGTTCAACGCAAATAGTACACCTGCTTTTTGCAACAGGTATGGCGTTTTATAAGGCTGATCAATATCATCATCTATCATAGCTGGTAAATCGTGTAACTGGTTTAGAATTACAGCAATGTTATTTTGTTTTAGCATGTCTGCTATCTGCCAGCTATCAACTGCTCCAACCAATACCACATCAAAACCAAACTCTTTTGTAAAATCAATTGCCAGCAACATTTCTTTTACAATATTGCAATGAATAAATAACTTTTGTTTTCTATCAAACAAACCTTTCACCGCTTCAAACTTCAGGTTGGTACTTTCATGTTTGGTTTCTGCCAGGTATGCTTTTGCTTCTCTAAAAAATACTTTTACTTTTTCAATTTGCTCCAACCCGGTCTTTACAGGATCAGCTGGAGCCTGTGGGCCGCTAAAGCCGCCTCTGCCACGGGTACGGTTTAGCAACGAGGGCATGCGCAAATGAATACCAACATCAGTTTTGTATGCGGCATCCTCCCAGTTCCAGGCATCTAACTGTACCACAGAGGATGAACCCGAAATGATACCGCCATCGGGAATTACATTGGCTATTAAGATACCGTTGGTGCGTAGCGTGTTGGTTACTTTTGAATCGGTATTGTATGCCACCAGCGAACGGATACTTGGGTTCATTTCACCTATTTCTGAAGCATCAACGGTTGCACGGTTACTGTTCACTTCTATCAAACCTAATTGAGATGCTGATAAGATAAGCCCAGGATAAATATGTTTACCACCGCATTCAACAACCTTTGCCCCGGCTGCAGAAGCGTTAGGGCCTACTTCTGTAATTTTTCCATTTTTAAAAACAACAGTACCGTTATTAATTACCTGCCCGTTGCCTACATGAATGGTTGCATTGGTTAGTGCAATGGTTTCTTTTTGTGCCGGCGCCGGCGACATGGTTTCCTGTGCAGTAATATTTGTAGCAATAAAAATGCAGAGGGTATAAAAAATTATTTTTTTCATTTCAATGTTTTTTTTCAGATTAATTATTGTTTTCTACTTCATCTGCATCAATGCCCAGCAAGCCATGATTGTGATGATCATGGTCCGCACAACTGTTAATAATTTCAAACCTGGGCCTTGCCCCACGGCCGCCTGCAGCGCCAGCGGCACCCGGTGTTGCGGTTTTTTTTGCGATGGTTAATTTCTGTATCAGCCGTGCTTTTTCATTTTTATTCTGAATGCGCATTGCC
>JBBRCM010000105.1:0-14013 GCA_038204855.1 Chitinophagales bacterium | reverse complement strand
CAGAACCAGGTCGGTTATTGTATTGGAAGCAGACAATTGCAGCGTTGCGCCGTTTTTAACCAACACTGATGTGGCTGCAGGCAGAGATCCTGTGCCCACGGCAACTAAAGTACCCTGTGCAACTATTGTGTTGCCGCTGTAAGTATTAGCTGTGTTTGAAAGCCTTAAAGTACCTGGGCCACTTTTTACCAAATCTGCATTTAGGCCACCAGATATTACACCGGATAATTCACCTTCGTCTGTTGCGGATCCGCTATTATCATAAACATAAACTTCACGGGCAGCATAGCCATTGGTTGCTGTTCCATTATCTAAACCTAAATCGTTAGTCAACGTTATTTTGCTGTTTGCATTTTTGGAACCTAATAATAAACTATACCCGTCTGCTAACCATGCACCATCATTCCATACTAAAGGAAATAATATGCCACCGCCAATTGTTGTAACTAATGAAACTGACGAAGCTCCATTAATTGCTGAAAAACCACCACTTCCTCTTTGTGTACCACCAGCATCAAAATTAATTCCTCCTCCTCCCACAGCACCCGCCAAGTCCAATGCCCTCAACAAGGTAAAGCCCCCATCTAACTCAAGTACTCCGCCATAAAAATTGAAAGTTGAGAAAGCCCCTCCTACAGAAGCACCACCCCCTATGGATGCCGACGTGGTTCTTAGCACCCCGCCACATAAATTGATATTTTGGACTGCCGCAAATGCTATTTGGTTCGTAGTTGTATTGGTAAGTGCGAATGTTCCATCACCTGATTTATTGATAGGATTTGAAGAATTTAGAAGAGCATCAGTAGAAAAAACTGCAGATGGATTCATTACATATATATAACGAGTTGATGCAACTCCAGCTAAGATATTACCGGTACCTGTTATTGTAAAATTGTTTGCCCCCCTGTGCATAAGGGCAATACCTGCAATGGTATTAGTTCCCATTGGTAAAGTTAATCCTGCAACAGTGGGAGCAAAAGTAATTACAGAAGAAGCCACATTTACTGTTGCAGCAGCCGGAGCAACTCCGGGATTAAATAAAATTGTTTGAGTAACTGTTCCTCCTTGTAATCCCGGAGTAGTACCATTTGTTATATCAAATGCCCTTGCCACTACACCATTCGCACCATAAGTTGCCCAGTCATTATTATTTACAGTTGCCCAACCTAAGGTAGCACCAGAAGCAGAGTTTGAAAGCATATTATTTGGTGCCGTTACACTGGTTGTTGTAATAATAGGGGGATTAACATATTTAATTTGCGGGTCAGTAGCGGAAGCGCCCAGAGTACCACTACCGGTAGAAGAAAAATTAACCGTCATCCTTGTAGCATCTCTAATTCCAGCAGCAGTAGGACCATTTCCAAAATTTAAAATAGTTGAAGCTGCTGCTCCTGCAGGTTGATTTACAATTATATTAATTTGCCCCGCATTAAACTGGGTAGCTTTAAAAGTTGTTGTATATGCAGTTCCAACATTTAATGTTGTCCCTCCCACATTACCCAACAGTTCAAGTGTACCTCCCAAAAAAGGAACCATATTTGTTGTGTTATTTGTTGGGAACCGGTTGGTTAAATTATTTGTTGTATTATCGATTGAAAGTTTACCACCTCTTACAGCTAAAAAATTTGTAACCGAATTAAAAGTATTGCTTCCTGCCCCATTAAAAAGAAGCGTATTTGTTGTACCACCTGCACCATCTAAGGTAGAAACGCCGTTAATGCCATAAGTAGCAGTAATGCCGGATGTATTACCAGATAATATTTGTATAGCTGAACTGGTTCCTCTTGAATTAAAACCAACACCTGTTATTGTTGCAGCAGTTGAATTTGATCCTATACCGTATGTATTTATACTGGTTGCAGCACCTGCATTTGATAATGTACCACTACCATTTATGCCGCCAATACTCATATTTGAAGCTGTAGCTCCGGTATATTGTAATGTACTTGCGCCGAGGTTAACCGGCATAGCACGTAATGCTCCGGCAGCTATAGTTGCACTGCTTGGAAAATCGATCGTACCCCCACTTATGGTAATGCCGTTTGCAAAATTTAAAAAACGGTTATTACCGTTTCCTAATAACAAAGTTCCTGTAGATGTTTTTGTGAAGCCACGACCCCCGGTCAAGATATTATTTAAAGTTAAAGTTTGTCCTGCAATTATATCAATTGATGGTGAAGCCGGGCCGGCCAGATAAACTCTTTCTGAAGTTGTGCCTGCTATAGATCCTGTTAAAGAACAATTAATGCCATAAGCAAAAGGATTGAAACCATTTACAGTTAAAACCGGTGCAGCCACTTCCAGGTTAGCGGTTGAATTGTTCTTCCATATATTTCCTGAGCCGCCAGAGACTAATCCCCAATTCGAATTCGTAGTATTCCAGATTTGTGTTCCCTGGATATAAAGATTAGTTTGAGCATTTATTACCTGGTTAAATCCGATGACGGCAAACATAGTCATCAATAAAAAGTACATTTTCTTCATCTTCTAAATTTAAATATCGGTTTTAAATAAAATTGCCTTTGGTTTTTACAACCAGTTGCGGTTAATGTTTATTAAGGGTATTGATTTGACAGTATCTACGTCCAAAATCAGTGCCGGGATTTTCTGCAAGATACCCATTTACAGAAAAAAGTTGCTCTGATAAACATTAATAATGCATTAAGATTTCCACATAAAATGCAGAAAGCCCCCGATTAAGAATAATATCGGGGGCTTCAGATCTTAATCAGTTAACAACTATTGCTTTACAAACCGCATTATTTTAGTTTGTTCACCCGCCATACTGCCCTTAATGGTATAAGTGCCTGCCGACAAGGTTGCCACATTTACTGGCAAACTATTAAACCCTGCAATTAATGAAATGATTTGCCTGTTTACCAAACGGCCCTGCATGTCAAACATAATCAGCCCCATTTTACCGGCCTGTGCGCTCGCCACATTCAGTTTAAAATTATCAGCAACGGGGTTGGGTGCAATGCTGATGATATCAAAGCCTTTAGCCGCATTCAGCAAGGCAACAGTATTGCTAAAAGTAATTTTACCGGTGGCATCGGTTACTTTAAGGCGGTAAAAATTCATACCCTGTAATGGATCAGCATCTGTAAAATCAAATGGTTGATTACAACGTATAGCATCGGCTGTAATGCTGTGCATGTCGTTGAAATTACGGGCATCTGCGCTTCTTTGTAATGCCATGATTGCCTGGGGTGAACTGTTGCAGGTAACTTTCCAGTTAAGCAAATGATTACCACCCTGCCTGCGGCCGGTAAGGTAATTAATAGCAATAGGCAACGGCGTGTTGAATAACGTACTATGTACATAAAAACCACTGAAGCCGGTTACTGGGATAGTTATCTGCCAGAAAAACCCATTCCAGGAAACATTAGCAGCACCCGGGTTAATAATGACTCTTGTACCTGTATAGTTGCCCGGCGTAGTAGTTGGCAGGCCCCCTGTAGGCGTACCATGAAACTGGGTAACCTTTAGATTTGCCCTGTTGGGGTCTAATGGATAAGTTGGCAGCAGCGGCCATGTTGCCCCATTGATGGTATTATAATCAACAAAGTCCTGGTTTGTAAAATACAGGGTAACAGTAGCGGTGGCGGCAGCCGCATTGTTCGCTGGTTCAATATCATAATGCCGTTGTACATAAGGCTCGCCGTTAAAATATTGCGGGGCAGCATCAAGGGTAACACAGATATTTATTTGTCCCGTCACAGGGCTGACACCCGCAGGCAGCACCCTTGCAATTAAATCGCAGGCGGCGGTAACATAGGTTGTACCGGTAACAGAAACAGTTTTGTTTTCACAAACAGC
Source organism: Chitinophagales bacterium (assembly GCA_038204855.1). Classification (GTDB taxonomy): domain Bacteria; phylum Bacteroidota; class Bacteroidia; order Chitinophagales; family Chitinophagaceae; genus Ferruginibacter. The sequence continues at coordinate 10,194 of JBBRCM010000105.1, read as the reverse complement.
CGTTGCAGCCACACCGGCAAGCGTATTGCTGTTTACTGCTGTAAATTCATCGGCACCAATATCGGGGGTGGCAGCATCACGGGTTGCTCCATCAATATCAGTTGTGATGGTAACCGGTGTTGCCTTTCCATCTAAACCGCAATTGGCGGCTGTTAAATGCAGGTCGGTGGAGGAAACAAAATTGGGCAATACATTTACTGAATTAAGATTGGAACCAAAACCTGCCTGTATATCAAGAAGTGTTGCCCTGGCCGTAGCACTTATAAAACCAAGGTTTGGACCCGTGCTGTAATAATCATTGTTATCTATGTTCGAAAAGATCGTATTGGCATTTGCAGAGTAAATAGCGTAACGTGCTGTTGCACCTCCGGTTTGTGTGTTTACAAAAATATTATTCCTGATATCAAGAGATGATGCTGCAGTAATACCATTGATCATCATTGCAGATGGAACACCCAGGGTGTTTGTCTGGCTGGTATTCATGTTAACGCTGTTGTAATATATCTTGTAACCGCCGCCTGCATTTGCGTAAATACCATAGCCATTGCGTGCGATGGTGGTCAACCCAAATGCTGCAACATCGTAAATAAAATTATTGGCTACCGTGATATTTGATGTTGTAACTGTTGAAGAAAGGCCGATACCATAAGCACCATAGCCTGAGGTATTGGTATTTTTTATATTGCTGATATTGTTTTGCCGGATAGTAATACCACCCGATGCACTGGCCACATTGACACCGTAAGCAGTAGCTTGACCGCTGGATGCCATATTGCTGATTATATTGCTGGTTATGTTATTGTTGCTTGCTGCTACACCGGGGCTAATGTTAATACCATAAGTTAATAAATTGCTACTTCCGCTGTAACTTATATTTGAGATTATATTGCCGGATACGGTTGAATTAATGCTATTGGTATTCAAATGTATTCCATATCTGGGTGTTGTTGCAGCCGGTTCAAAATTCCCGATATTGTTGTTGGTAATTACAGCACCATCAACCCCATCAGTGTAAATACCAACTGCTCCAAGCTGGCTTGTAGATGTGGAATTTAAATCATTACCCGTAATCAATACCGATCCATTACCAGGTGCCGGAACAGCAGAACATGATATACCAATATTGCTTTTTTGAATGCTGTTATTTTGAATGGTAATGTTGTTAAAGTAACCAGGGTTACCGTTTCCACTGCCATCTCCTAAAACAATACAACTGGTTAGGTTTACTACATTTATGCAAATGGTATTCTTTAAAGTTGAATTGTTAATAGGAACAGTACTTAAAGAACCAAATAGTATAACATTGGGACCGTTAACATTCGTATTTCTCAATGTAAGGTTGCGGCTGGTTGTTCCGTTGTTTGACCCATCGATGGTAACATTACTGCTTAAAATTCTTATAATTGCTTCATTTGATCTGCTGCCGGTTACAATGGGCGATAAACCTCCGCCAGGTTTAATTAATAAAGTAACCGTTCCTGAATTACAACCGGTATTTTGGATTTGGTTTAAGGCAAATGCATTGTTCTCTGTAATAAGTGCATCAATGATCTCTACCGTTGTATTGCCCGATAAACCAACATTGTTAATGGTATTAAATAATCCACCGGCGGTGGTAAAAGTGCTGAAATCGCCAACGGCACCAATCTGCATAAAAGTGGGTAACGCATTCACTATACTGTACATACTGCTGAGGCCACCTATAGGAAAAGCGGTACCGGTAAGCGCTACAGAAGATGGTGGGCTGGCGAACGTTGTGCCACTGCTGACACCTACATTGGGTGTGGCTGCCAGGTCCTGGGCTACCACAAAATACTGAATGGTTTGTCCGGAGGTTACACCTCCATTTAAAAGCGAATAATCAATCACAAAATTAAAAGGGCTGCTGGTATTGGTCGCCTCTACATATTTCCATCCCAGGGTAACGTTGGTATTATTAATCCACACATTTCCATCACCAACCCTTTGATAATACACCCTCGGCCTGGTACCTGGTGTTGTATTTACACCATCTCCATCAATTATAGTAGCAGTAAAATTGCGGGTGGTTACACAACTCGACTGGCCTAAAGGCGTAAAGCTGATTACCGGACCAATAAAATCAAAATTATGTAAGGATTCTTTATCAGACACCATAATGGTGTCGGCAGCAAAAATGTTTGCCGAAAACAAAAAGGCAGCGGCCGGTAATAAAAATTTTCTCATCATTTTAAAATATATAACACCGGGCAACATAACGCTTTTTAAATTTAATCGGCCACTGAATGAAAACCGGTTTTATAAATTGAGGTAAGTCCTTTTTTTGAATGTACCGTGTACTAAAACAGCAACAGCAGCCTTTAAAAACGATGCAACTTAAAACTAAGTTTTAGTATTTCAATAAAACTGCAGCGTTATTTAAATTTCTTAAAACGGCTTCAACCAATAATAAAAGTCCCAAACAAGGTTAACCTGTTTGGGACTCTAACATAAAAAATCATCAGTTTATTGCTTTACAAAACGTATCACTTTAGTTTGATCGTCGGCCATGCTGCCTTTAATGGTATAAGTACCCGCAGCAAGATTTACCACATTAACCGGCAGACTATTGTAACCGGCAATAAGCGAAATGCTTTGCCTGTTTACCAACCGGCCCTGCATATCAAATATCACAATCTCCATTTTACCTGCCTGTGCACTGGCAACATTCAGTTTAAAATTATCACCAACAACCGGGTTTGGTGCAATGCTGATGATATCAAAACCTTTAACGGCATTTAATAATGCAACCGTTGTGCTATAGGTTACTTTACCATCTGCGTCTACAATTTTAAGGCGGTAATAGTTCATGCCCGTTAATGGGTCGGCATCGGTATAATCAAATGGCTGATCGCACCTTGCAGCATCGGCGGTAATGGTATTAATTCCGCTGAAGTTTCTGCTGTCAGCGCTTCGTTCCAGCGTCATAGTAGCACGGGGTGAAGTGGCGCAGGTAACTTTCCAGTTAAGTAAATGGTTGCTGCCTTGGCGGCGGCCGGTGAGGTAGTTAATGATGATGGGGAGTGGTGCATTATAATTATTGGTATGCACATAAAAGCCACTGAAGCCCATAATATTAAAAGTCACCGCCCATACACTTCCATTCAATATAACATTTGCTGCTCCTGGGATAATGAGTGCAAATCCTCCGCCATAATTACCGGGCGTGCTGGTGGGCAAACCACCTGTAGGCGTACCATGAAACTGTGTGACCTTTACATTATTTCTGGTAGCAACGGTGTTATTAGCCATTGTTGGTAAAGGTGGGCGTGCCGGATTATTAGTATTGTATAAAGAAAACTCAGCATTGGTAAAGTATAAAGTAATAGTTGCCGATGTGGTTGTTTGATTACTGGTTACAGGCTCAATATCAAAATGCCTTTGTACGTAGCGATCACCATTAAAGCTTTGTTGGGTAGCATCGAGTGTAACACAAACATTTACTTTCCCGCCCACGGGGTCGGCTCCGGACGGTAAAACCCTTGCAATCAGGTCGCATCCATTTGATGTATAAGTTGTACCTGTTGCAGAAATAGTTCTGTCTTCACAAATGGCACTGCCGACGGAGCCTGCCAATGTGGTACTCGTTGTCGCAGTAAATTCATCTGCGCCAATATCGGGTGTTGTGGCATTACGGGCTGCAACGTCAATATCATCTGTAACAGAACCTATTGGTGTACCTCTCCCATCAATACGACAATTGGCAGTTGTTAAATGCAGATCAGTTGCTGAAATAAAAGTTGGCAAGAGGCTTATTGAATTGGCATCTCTTGTATTAACCCTTGTTTGATATGCTGCCAATATTTGGTCGCTGTTGGTACCATCATAATAAATAAGCTTTGTTGCTGATGGCACACCAGCAAACCACAAATTATAATCGGAAGTGGCGGCAAAGTTTGCCAGGGTCGGATCCGATCTGCGATAAGCAGCAGTAAAACCTGATCCATTAGGTAAAGAAGTATTTACAATAATATTATTAACCATGTTTAATCGGGCTGTGGTGGCTGTAGCACTAGTAGTGTGATATATACCAGAGGTGCCAAAATTTGCTCCTGTTGAGGCTGCATTAATATACACTGAATTGTAATAAAGATTGTAAGTTGAAGCGGCACTTGTGGATGTGATACCAATCCCTCGTACTGCATCCGTTAAACTTGCACTGGGTGTCTTGAGATCACCAATAAAATTATTGTATGCGGTAACCGTAGTACCTCCTGAAAAAACCATTCCATTCACAACAGGTGATGTAGTGGAAATGATACCAGATTCTGCGATATCGTACAACTTATTTCTAAAAACATTTACTGTTCCGCCCCCTTTAATGAGTATCCCATTTGCCGATGGTGAAGTGGTGCCCGAACCACTTAAACCATAAATAAGGTTGTCATTAATGTTTGCAGTCGTTGCCGAACCATCAATACCGGTAACAATAGCATTGGCACCTGATGACGAGAGGTTGTTGATGGTATTGTTACTTATATTGAATGATGTTACACCGGTACCGCCAACCAACGCTGTTATATCTCCCGTGGAATTAAGATTAAAAATACTATTCGATGAAAAATTCCAAGCTCCCCCAACACCAGTAGTTTCATTATTAATGGCAAAAATAGCAGGCCCGCTGATATTGGAAACCGTATTTGACGAGCAGGTTATAATCACCCCTTTCCAGATATAGATAACAGCAGCCAGACCTGTGCCCATCGTTATATTATTAAACGTATTTCCGGTAATGATTTTCGTGGGTCCGTTAACGCCCGATACACCTTGCTCGTCGTCCCATCCAAAAAGCGGAGCCGATCCTGTAAGTGTAACATTAGAAAAATTATTAGCGCTTGCAGTTATTGTGGAACCGGTTACAGAACCACCTGATGTGTATAAAAAGCTAACCTGCCCGCCGGAAGCTGTTTTACTAAAAATTCCGCTTATCTGGTTGTTGTTGCAGGTAAAGGAAGCTCCGGAAGCCATTGTGGTGTTGTTCATCATGAAATAGTTGAACCCGATGTTGTTTATACTTAAATTGGTAAAAGTATTATTCAAAAAGTTGGTAGATAGTACGGCAAAATCATTGTATATAAGCCGTAGCTGCTGGCTGGAAGTAACCTGATAATTAATTCCCCTCACATCATTTGCCTGGATGGTGAGCACGCAAGTGTTGGTTCCGCCACCATTAGCAAAGGCATATAACAGGCTGCCTTGGGCGCCTGAATATGTAATGAGTTTACCCGTTACCAAACCACCCAACTGGTTATTTTTCATATTTATTGCCACGGCCGAGTTGGCAAAATTCCATACAAGCGTTGCCTGTGCAGATGTAACAGCAACAATATCATCAATGGTATTATTATTCATATTTATGGTACAGGTAGATGCTGCACCGGAATTTAGAATGCCCTGGATAGTGCCGCTGGAAGCAAACATAAAATTTACTGCACCTGCATCAATATTACCCAGTTGATTATTGTTAAGATTGATAGTACTGGTAACAGCCCCGGAATTTGTTATACCATTATAAGTAGTGGCAGTGCCACTTACCTGAATACCATGAACAAGGTTACTTATGATATTTAATGTACTTCCGGTAGATGTACTCACAATTCCCTGAATGGCCGATCCTCCCGAAGCTGCAGTAGGCGTAGTTGCCGCATTGGAAAGATTTCCAGCGGTTAATAAAAATCCTGTACGAATATTGTTTGCAGTTTCGTTACCCACATTGTTACTGCTGATTACGTAGGTGCCTGTACCCGCCGCTTCAATACCTTTAAAACCCGATGCAGTTATTGCAGTGGTACCTGATACATCAATGCCTCCTATAGTATTGTTCTGTATGGCTATGGAATTGGTAGTGTTACAATAAATACCGGATACGGTTGCACCGGCGGTGGTACTTGCTGCATAAATTGAACTGCTGCCCGTGCTGCTGCCGATAATATTGCCGGAAACGGTGCCAATATTTGCATTACCGGAGGTTACTGCAATACCGCATAATATTCCAAAAGTGGTTGCAGCACCGCTGCTTGTATATAAAGCAATACCACCAATAGTATTATTTTGAATAGAAGACGCTACGCCGCCAGCCGTAAAAGCACAATTGATAGCATTATAGCGGGTAGCATTGGCCGTACCACCTGGAGTATATGATGTAGGAAAAGTTCCTGAACCTGGAAAAGTACCAATTGCATAACCAATCATATTGGTGGTACCGGTTTGGTTGGGTGCGCTGTAACCAATAAAATTGTTGGTTACGGTATAACCGCTGCCCGATGTTACGAAAATACCATTGTGTGTACTTGCAGTTGTGTACGTACGTGTGGCTGTTTGATAAAATGTGTTGCCGTTTACTGTCCAGGCTGAATTGTTTGAATTGATATTAATACCATTGGTGGCGGCACCTGCATTAAAGTAATCCGAAATATTGCATTGATTTATGGTATTACCGCTGTTGTCGTTTACAGCACTTGTCCCCATTGAATAAATGCCATTAATTGGATTATTACCTGCCGAAACTGCCGAAATATTGCAAAGGGAAATGGTATTGTTGTCGTTTCCGGTAGCGGCACCGGCAGCAAAATAAATAACACCAAGGCCATTGGAAACAGCAGAACCCGAAGCGCCGTTTACATTGGTTCTGGTAACCGTATTATTGCTTGCATCATTAACAAACCGTATGGCACTGGCACTGGCACTTGTATTTGTATTAATAATAAATAAATCGTTTCCACTATTCTTGATACCATCAATAGTAACATTATCAGCTCCGTTCAAATCAACCAGGTGACCGGCAATGTTGCCTGTAATTATTCTGATTGCTCCGCCCGATGGGGAAATGGTTAAGCTTACCCACGGTCCGGCACTTTGATTTAGAACTGCTGAAGTTGCTTCAGTTGTGTTGCCAACAATAGTTACCAGGATATTTGCCGCTGTTTGTGCACCACTATTAATAGCAGTAAATGCCGTTCCAAGATTTAGGTAGGTTCCATTACCAACCAAGGCACCGCTAACGTTTACGTTTTGAGAAAAGATAGATGTGTAAATAGCTATAAAACTGATAACCAATAAGTAAATTTTCTTCATGCTGGTGGTTTAATTTTTTAATTATATCCCGTTCTGTATTAAAAAATACAGTCAACGAAAAAGGTTCAGATAATAAAACTAAAAAACCGTTTTACAACGGCATAAGCGGTAATTCTGAGAAAAAGGATTGGTTATTTTGGAAGGATATTGGAACTCGTCATGCTAAACGCCACAAATTATACGATTTCGTCAACATGGCAATCAATTGGAAAATATATTTGAAACGATAATGTAGGTAATTGCATACATACAACTCATATTTTAATTCTTAAAAACCAACCATAAAAAAACCCCCATTCCACTTTATGCAGAACGAGGTTAGAATATAAATTTATTAGGCATTATTTTTTCATCATCGTATCCATCATTTTACCAGTGCTATCCTGCATTTTCATGTTTACACTGTCGGCAATATTCACCGCATCCATTAAGGGCGATTCTGCCGAAATGCTGTCTTTTGAAGTGGTAGTCGATTCTTCGGTTTTACTATTACAGGCAGCTAAAAACGAAGTGATGATTACAATTGCAAATAATTTTTTCATTGCTTTATTTTTTAGTTTTAATAAATTGCGAAATATAAAATTTTGCTGCCCACTGCCCACTGCCCACTTACTTCTTCCTGAAAAACAACCTCACCGGCACCCCGCTAAAATTGAAATTTTCCCGTAACTGGTTCTCAAGGTAATTCTTATAAGGCGTTTTTACATCATCAGGATAATTACAGAAAAATGCAAAGCTGGGCGTAAAGGTTGGCAACTGGGTTACATATTTTATTTTTAACTGGTTACCCCTTACAACCGGTGGCCTGTATGCTTCCATAACTTTCTGCATCACTTCGTTCAGTTGCGATGTGGGTATCCGTCTTTTACGGTTTTCAAAAACTTCCAGCGCCATTTCAATACTTTTAAATATGCGTTGCTTTTCTGTTACCGAAATAAAAATAATGGGTACGTCGCTGAATGGAGCAAATTTCTTTTTCAATTCTTTTTCATAATCTTTGGTGGTATTGGTTTTCTTTTCATCTACCAGGTCCCATTTATTTACCAGCACCACAATACCCTTACCTTTTTTTACAGCCAGTGCAAAAATAGAAAGATCCTGTGCGGTAATTCCTTTGCCTGCATCCAGCATCAGCATACAAATATCCGATTCATCCACCGCTTTAATAGCACGTATCACCGAGTAAAACTCCAGGTCTTCATGCACCTTGGCCTTACGCCTGATACCTGCAGTATCAATCAGCATAAACTCTTTATTGAAAAGGTTGTAGTGTGTGTGAATCGTATCTCTGGTGGTACCCGCAATATCACTTACAATGGTACGCTCCTGTCCTATCAATGCATTTAACAAAGATGATTTACCAACATTGGGCTGACCAATGATGGAAATTTTTGGCAGGTCAGTTTCTGTGGCCGCTTCTTCAGAATCTTTATCACTGATATTTTCTGTAATCGCATCCAGTATCTCACCGGTGCCGCTGCCGCTGATAGAAGAAACAAAAAATATATGCTCAAAACCCAGCGCATAAAATTCACTGGCTTCCATCAACCGCTCATGATTATCTACTTTATTAACTACCAGAAAAACCGGTTTTTTACTTCTGCGTAACAAATCAACCATACTGTTATCCAGTTCGGTAATACCGGTTGACGCATCCACCATAAAAATAATGGCATTGGCTTCTTCAATGGCTATCACCACCTGCTTGCGTATTTCTTTTTCAAACACATCATTGCTGCCGGCAACAAAACCACCGGTATCAATTACGTTAAAAGATTTTCCGGCCCAGTCTGCTACACCATACTGGCGGTCACGTGTTACCCCGCTGATATCATCAACAATGGCTTTACGCTGCTCCAGCAAACGGTTAAAAAATGTACTTTTGCCCACATTGGGCCTGCCTGTTATTGCTACTGTGAAACTCATTTTTTTTAATTGATAATTTTTTAATTGATAATGGATAATGCCTCAAACTCAAAAGAGATTACTGAAACAGAAAAAATTATCCATTATCAATTATCTCATTATCCATTAGTACCCGTACTCCTTCAACTGAAACTCATTATCCCGCCATTTGGGCCGCACTTTCACAAACAGTTCCAGAAATACTTTTCTTCCCAGGAATGTTTCAATGTCTTTACGGGCATCGGTGCCCAGTTTTTTAATCATGCTGCCGCCGCCGCCCAGTATAATACCTTTCTGCGTTTCACGCTGCACAATAATTTCGGCACCTATTTTTGTAAGCGATGCTTTTTCTTTAAACTCTTGTACAAGAACAGTTGCATGATAAGGTATCTCTTCTCCGTATAACAAAAATATTTTTTCCCTAATGATTTCGCTCACAAAAAACTTGGTTGGCAAATCGCTCAGGTCATCTCCTTCATAAAAAGGTTGTCCTTCGGGCAGATAGGTAAGAATCACTTTCAGCAGTTCGTCAATACCTGTTTTTTTTAAGGCAGATAAAGAAACTACTTCTTTACAATAAGGCTGCGCTGCAAAAAACGCCGCAGTTGTTTTTAATTGCTCGCCATTAACGGTATCGGCTTTATTTAAAATTACAATTGCAGGAGCTTTCAATTTTAATGAGGTAAAAATTGCATGACTTTCATCTATATTTTCCCTTACATCGGTAATCAATAATGCAACGTCTGCATCTTCCAGGCTACCCCTTACCGCATCCATCATTTTCTCATGCAGTTTGTACTTAGGTTCAATAATGCCCGGCGTATCGGAAAAAATGATCTGGTAATCTTTTTCCGTTAAAATGGCTTTAATGCGATGCCTGGTTGTTTGCACTTTGTGCGAAACAATGGCCATCTTCTCTCCCATAAGCGCATTCAGCAAGGTGCTTTTACCTGCATTGGGCTTACCAAAAATATTTACAAAACCTGATTTCATGATGCGATTTTTGCAAGCAGCCTGCGCTGTCATTTGCTGGTTATCAACTGATTTAAAAAAGAATTGATTATTAGGCCGTTGGCCAAAGGAGGAGATAATCAAATTCATTAGCAAATCAGCTAAGAATAAAAATTTAAGAAATTGAAAAAGGCTCGATTGAGCCTTTTTCAATTTAGTGTTGCGAAGACTGGGATCGAACCAGTG
>JBBRCM010000104.1:0-14035 GCA_038204855.1 Chitinophagales bacterium | reverse complement strand
ACTAGTAAAATCTAATAGTATATCCGCCGCAACAGCTTCCGAAGGAGTTCCACTTCCTGTTGATAAGAAAACTAAATTTCCAGTTCCTTTTTGAATTCCTCCACTAGTAGTCAATGCAAATGCTGCTGAAGATTTTGTTGTTCGTTTACCATCATTTGCAGTGCCTCCCGCAGTAATAGGATAAGACTTCCACCTGTTTGCCCCAATCCCAGCTGCGAAATCATTTGCCCAGTTGGCAACATCAGCAAAATTTTCTGTGTACGAAAGCCCTGGCTGAGTAGCCATCGGTACAGGTGTCTGTCCCCAGCTATTTCCCCCCAATCCCAAAATAAAAACTAAAATTAAAATGCGCAGTGTAAAAAATTTTTTCATAATAGTACTTTAAAGATTAATGCAGTTATAAATTTTAAAAAGTTTAAACCGCTGTAAAAAAATAGTAACCGGAAAAACATTCCGGCTCACAAAAATAGACGCAAATGGGTTTACTTTCGATGCAACAAGGTTACGAAATTAATAAATTTCTGCCAAATGGAGTTTTCCCCTCCATCTCTGGAGCATATAAATTGTTATATGTATTTGCCGAAAATTGCGTATTTATTCATCAATAAATTGCCTGCACATAAGATATTAATTAAGGCAACTGCCGGTTAATGGCAAAACAATCAACATTAAACCCAGATTTTGCGCATTCGCCCTCTTTATATAATGTGTGAAAGATATAACTTATTAAAAAGTATCTGTAATATTTATCGGTACGGTTAGTTTAATTTTAAACCGTAATCATCTAAAATATGCCCGCAAAAAAAATACTCATCATCAACGCACATCCAAACAAAGACAGCTTTAATTTTGGAATTGCGGCGGCTTATAAAAAAGGAGCTTTGCAAACCAATGCCGAAGTAAAGGAAATTGTCATCAGGGATTTACAATTCAATCCCAATCTCCAATATGGTTATCAAAAAAGAATTGAATTAGAATCCGACCTTTTAGATGCCTGGGAGAAAATAAAGTGGGCAGACCATTTGGTTTGGGTTCATCCTGTTTGGTGGGGCGGATTACCTGCGATAACCAAGGGCTTTATTGACCGTGTCTTTCTGCCGGGCTTTGCATTCAAATACCGGGAAAACTCTGTGTGGTGGGATAAATTATTGAAAGGCAAAACGGCACATATCATTACTACGCTTGATCAGCCAGGTTAGTATTATTGGTTGGTTTATGGAAGACCCAGCGTTAACCAATTAAAAAAATCTACGTTGGAGTTTTGTGGTATCAAGCCTGTGAAGGTTACTTATGTGGGGCCGATAAGAAATTCAAACGAAGCTTTCAGAAATAAATGGCTGGGAAAGATTGAAGGACTTGGAAAGAATAGTACTAATAATAATTAAATATTAAAAATGAAATCAACTTTAATTACGCTCACTATTTTATGGCTCTCATAATAATTTCTTAATTACACTTTACCATGGCAAAAACAGAAACACAACCTTACCGGATTATTAAAACAGAAAAAGATTTTGAGATACGCCAATATCCCCCGGCTACGATGGCAACCATTTCGATGAACGCAAAAACGTACAAAGAATTAGCATCGCCTGGGTTTAGAAAACTGGCATCATTTATTTTTGGAGGAAATAATGCCAATAAAAGTATCGCCATGACAACGCCGGTGCATATGGATATAAACGAGTCTCAATCATCTATGAGTTTTGTGATGCCGGCCAACTATAATAAAGATAATTTACCAAAACCAAACGACTCATCTATTACCATTAAAACCACGACCGAAGAATATGTTGCCGCAGTTAGGTTTGGTGGCTATGCCAATGACGGGGAGATAAAAACATACGCTGCTACATTAGAAAATGCATTGAAGGCAAATGGAATTGAGTATTATGGAAACTTTCGTTTTTTAGGTTACAACGCACCCTATCAATTTTGGGGAAGAAAAAATGAGATCATTGTAAGCGTACGTTGGAATGAGCAATAAACAGCAAGAGGTAAAGAGCATGATTTAGTCAGCCGGAAGTTTCCTCCTGGCTTTTTGAAAAATAATGACAGGTGGGAATACCTGAAACAAAAAAATATTTTATACATATTATTCAAAAATAAATCATGCTTAAATACCTTTTAGCTTTTATCATCTTCATCCATGGCCTCATTCATTTCATGGGGTTTGCAAAAGCATTTAACTACGGCAATATTACTCAACTCAGCAAAGAAATTTCAAAACCCGCCGGTATGCTTTGGTTGCTGACAGCGTTTTTGTTTATTGCTGCAACCATTTTATTCCTTTTAAAGAAAGACGCATGGTTAGCATTTGGAGTACTGGCAGTCATTATTTCCCAAATACTGATTTTTACTGTTTGGAAAGAGGCAAAATTTGGCACAATTGCCAATGTGATTATTCTTGTTGCCGTAGTATTAAATGGGGGGAGTTATCGTTTTGAAAAAGGCTATCAAAAAGATGTGAAAGAAAACCTGCAGCGTACCAATACCCTAAAAACAGGTTTACTAACTGAACCGGATCTAGTGTTGTTGCCCGGGCCTGTGCAGCATTACCTGCGCTATACAGGCGTAATCGATAAACCCAAAGTTAAAAATGTACGCATTGTATTTGAAGGGCAAATGAGAGAAAAAGGAAAAGATTTTTTTCCCTTTACCTGCCAACAATATAATTTTTTTGACGAACCCACCCGCCTGTTTTTTATGAAAGCAACAATGAAAGGCTTTACAGTGCCGGGTTACCACAAATACAGCCATGCAACCGCTATGATGGATATAAGACTTTTTGGACTTTTTCCAGTTGTACAAAAATCAGGAAAAGATATGGACAAGGCAGAAACTGTTACACTCTTTAATGACATGTGTTTGATGGCTCCTGCAACACTCATTGACAAACGGATTACCTGGCAGGCCATTGACAGCAATTCGGCAAAGGCCATTTTTACAAATGATGGTATTACCGTATCAGCCATTTTATATTTTAATGAACAAGGGCAACTGATTGACTTTATCTCCAACGACAGGGATGTAAATCAATATCCATTTTCTACCCCTGTGCGTAATTATAAAAATATAAACGGAATAAACGTTATGACGTATGGAGAAGCCATTTGGCATTACCCGGATGGAAAATTTGTTTACGGAAAATTTAATTTGAAGGAGATTGAATACAATGTTTCAGCATTAAAATAATAAAATATGAAACTTACTAAATAATGGCAACTTACTCACCCTATACAAAAGACCCCAATGGCTGAGTAGCCTATTGCCTGACTATAGAACATGCCAAACATTGCGCCTGTAGCGAGATACCTGAAAACTTGAAAAAAGAAACAAAGAGAAGGAAAATAAAAAATTAAGCGTATGAACACACCAATCAATAAAATAGGTTTCTATGCCGGGATTATTGCGTTTGCAGCCAATGCCGGGTTTGTGGCAGTTCAAATATTACAATTGTTGGGCGTACTTATTTTCCCGTATGATCAGATTTTAATTTTCTCATTTTCTCTTTGCATTGTTATTCCTTTTTTATTGGAGATGCTTGCACTGCATCATGCAACACCTGAACATAAAAAGATTTGGACCCATGCTGCTCTTATCTTCACGGTTATTTATGCAGTATTCGTTATAGCAAATTATGTTGTACAATTAGCTACAGTAATCCCTATGACGGTGAAAGGAAACGGAGAGGCTATAAAAATACTAAGCCAAACGCCCCATTCTATGTTTTGGGATTATGATGCCATTGGCTATATATTTATGGGGCTAGCTATGTTGTTTGCTTCACCAGTATTTGAAAAAACTGGAATTCAAAAATGGGTAAGAGTTTCATTTCTGGCAAATGCGTTTGTTACGCCCTTAATTGTATTTGTTTATTTCTACCCAACATTTTCCGAAAAGTTATTGCTGCTTGCTTTGCCGTGGACGATTACAGCGCCTACAGCGATGTTACTGCTTGCAATCATGTTCAGAAAAAAGCAACATACAAAGGAAGATCAATTACTGATATGATAGTTGCAATAACGATACTTTCCTTACCAATTGTGTTTATACTTATTTATTTATTTATCATCAGGCCATGGCATTTACACTGGGCTGCTGCACAAAATGAAGTTGAATTAATTCTCCCTGGTGATTACCTTGTACTAAAACCAAACTTTAATGCTACAAGAGCGATAACAATCAATGCATCACCCGAAATAATCTGGCGGTGGATTATTCAAATTGGCAGTAAACGGGCAGGTTGGTACAGCATAGATTGGATTGATAACGGCGGTATAAAAAGTAGCACATCAATTTCAGCAGCATTTCAAACCATAGAAATAAATCAGTTTATTCCGTTTACCCCAGACCAAAAAAATGGCATGTGGGTAAAAGATTTTAAAAGCAATCAATACATACTGTGGGTTGATAAAACCGGAAATGCTACATGGGTTTGGTATTTATTGCCTGATGGTAATAATAAAACCCGCTTATTAACAAGACTGAGGACAAAGTATGTATGGAAAGGCTTCTGGATAATTTATTACCTGCTTTTCGACATGGGGGACATCATCATGATGCGTACATGCATGAAAGGAATAAAACGAAGAGCGGAATTTGAAACAGCACAAAATAAATAATCATGAAATCAAACGCATCAGGAAATTTACTCATTACCTTGCTTGCATTTTTAGGGCTCGGCGCAATTGGGGGTGGTGCTGTATTAATTATTTCACCATCAGGCAAATTAATGGGCATGCCATTATCTATGCTTAACCCTTCGCCATTTAGCAATTTTTTAATCCCGGGTATTATTTTGTTTTTGGTACTGGGCGTTATTCCCCTTCTTTTAATAATAGCTTTATTTAAAAAGCCAATATCAAAATTGCCAGACCGTTTCAATTATTGCCGGGATATGCACTGGGCCTGGACCTACAGCATTTATATTTCCTTTGTGCTTATTTTCTGGATACAGATAGAAATGGTTTTACTTAATGCCGTTAGTTGGTTACATAACTTTTATATGTTACTGGCAGTCGTTATAATTTTTGTAGCCTTCTTGCCGCAGGTAAGAAATCTATACAGGAAATGAAAAATAAAAAACCATGCTATATATGCTAACTTTCATTGCCATTGTTGCAATAACATTCCTTGCAGGAAAAATAAATCTTTCTGCCCGGTTCAATAGGCAGGTGACAGAATTATTTGCCCTATCAAAAAATATTTCCGGCAGGAAATTTAATTACGCACAACTTGCAGGTTTACGAGAACCTTTGCAGCGTTATTTTAAACTTGTTTTAAAAGATGGGCAACCTTATACAAGCTATGTGAGTCTGCAACATGACAGGCAATTTAAGACCGACCTAAAAAAAGACTGGGTTAATATCACCGGCGAGCAGTATTTTACTACAGAAAAACCCGGTTTTATCTGCAAGGGTACAACCGCTATGTTTATTGCACGGGATATATTTTTAGCTGATGAAGGAAGACTGATTGCTACAATTTTTTCAGCTTTTAACGGGTTGATATTTATGGTAAACAACAATATAATGAAAGTGAATTATTGCGTTGGCTTGGGGAAAGTGTTTGGTTTCCTACATCTCTATTGCCATCCCAAAATTTGCAATGGACAGCTATTGATGATACGAGAGCCAGGCTAACTTTTAACTATAATAGTTTATCACTGTTTTATTTCATAGGCTTTAATGATAATGGAGAGATTGTAGAAATGGAAACAAAACGGTACATGGATGAAAAGCGATTAGAAACATGGATTATAAAACCAGATAAATATGAGGAGAAAAACGGTATAATTATCCCAACAAAAGCCGAAGTATTCTGGCGGTTAAAGGAAGGGGATTTTAGTTATGGAAATTTAATGTAAACAAGATAGTGTATAATCATCCGGAAAAATTCTACATGTTATGGCAGCAACAACAACCCCCAATAATTTCTGGCAGTTTGATACCGGCTATTGGTTTAAAAAGCTAAACAGTTCAGCAAGTGGATTGACCAAAGATGCGGCTGATGAAATTTTAAAACAAACCGTTCACACCGCAAAAGCAAGATCCCGTTTTGAAAAAGATGCATTACTTTTTTTAGGGCAATTCAAGAGCCCGTTAATGTGGCTATTAATTGGTGCGGTTATCATATCTGCTTTTTTAGGTGATACTTCCGATGTGTTCATCATTCTTTTTATTGTACTTTCTACAGGCTTGCTGAGTTTTTTCCAGGAAAGAAATGCCGGCAGGGTGGTAGAAAAACTGCAATCGATGATCGCATTAAAAAGTATGGTTATCCGGAACGGAACTGCGGAAGACATTGTAAACAGCGCTGTTGTAACCGGCGATATAATTGAATTCAACGCAGGCGATATGGTTCCTGCCGATTGCCTGCTGACAGAATCAAATGAATTATTTGTTAATGAAGCAAGCCTTACCGGAGAATCTTTTCCTGCAGCAAAACAAACCGGTATTGTTGATGAAAAAGCGGCATTGAACAAACGGAGTAATTGCCTTTGGGAAGGAACAAATATTGTAAGCGGTACCGCCAAAGCATTGGTGATAAACACAGGCAGCGAAACCATTTTCGGCAGTATTGTGCAAAGTGCTTCGCAAAATATTGAAACCAGTTTTGAAAAAGGCATCAGGGATTTTGGTTATTTTTTAATGAGGATTACACTCATCTTATCTGTTTTTATTTTAGCAGTCAATTTGCTCAATCATAAAAGTGTTATTGAATCAGCCTTGTTTGCGTTGGCATTGGCGGTTGGTATGGCACCTGAATTGTTACCTGCCATTACTACCATTGCTATGAGTGCAGGGGCAAAAAGAATGCTGGCAAAAAAAGTAATTGTAAAAAAATTATCTTCTATTCAAAACCTTGGGGAAGTAAATCTTTTATGCACCGATAAAACCGGTACTATTACTGAAGGAACAATTGATGTGCAGGGTATTGTTGATAACAGCGGTAAAGAAAATGAATATGCAAAAACGCTTGCCTTCTGGAATGCCGATATGCAGTTAGGTTATTCCAATGCCATTGATAGTGCATTAAAAATGCTGAACATACCCGGTATAAAAAAACCTCAGAAACTCGGCGAAATTCCTTATGATTTTATCCGGAAAAGATTGAGCATTGCAGTAGATACCGGAACTGAAAAAATATTGATCTGCAAAGGAGCATTTTCAGAAATCACATCCATCTGTACACAAATACGTGTTGAAGACGACAGCATAAAAAACTTTTCCGGTTACCAGGATGCCATAGAGAAACAATACGAAGCATATGGCCTTGCCGGAACCAGGGTTATTGCTTTATGTTACAAAACCATCACGAAAAACTCAATCGAAAAAGAAGACGAAAGGGAAATGATATTTGCCGGTTTTGTTTTGCTGCAAGACCCGGTAAAAACAGGAATTATTGATACCATCAAAGAACTGGAAAAACTGCATGTAGGGTTAAAAATAATTACAGGAGATAACAAAAATGTGGCAAAGTCAATAGGCATCAGTATTGGCATTGATAACCCTGTTGTGATGACGGGCAAAGAATTATTTAATGTAAGTCAGCCGGCGCTGGAACAAAAAGTAAAATCGGTACACATATTTGCCGAGATTGAACCCCAACAAAAAGGCAGGCTGATAGCGGCTTTGCGAAAAACATTTACGGTGGCATACATGGGCGATGGCATCAATGACGTATCGGCCATTAACGTGGCCGACATTGGCATCTCTGTAGAAAATGCGGTAGATGTGGCAAAGGAAGCTGCTGATTTTGTGTTGATGGAGAAAGACCTTTCTGTTTTGGTGGATGGTATTAAAGAAGGCCGTAAAACATTTTCCAATACGTTGAAATATATTTTCATCAGTACAGGCTCTACTTTTGGAAATATGTGCAGCGTTGCCATTGCTTCGCTGATATTGCCTTTTTTGCCGATGCTCCCCAAGCAGATTTTATTAACCAATTTCATCACCGATTTTCCTTACTTAACAGTTGCATCAGATAATGTTGACGAAGATCAACTGGACAAACCCGGCAAATGGGATATAAAATTAATCCGCCGTTATATGGTGGTTTTTGGCATCCATAGTTCATTGTTTGACATCGTTACTTTTTTGATGTTGTTGTTTGTTTTAAAAGTAAAAGAATCTGCTTTTCAAACGGGTTGGTTTGTAGAATCGGTTTTATCTGAACTGTTTATTCTTTTCATCATCCGTACACACAAAAATTTCTTTAAGAGCCTGCCTGGTAAATACCTTTTTATATTAAGTACCATTGGTTTCATTTTTACCATTGCATTACCTTACATTCCATTTTTTGCTGTGAAAACCGGTTTGGTTCCTTTGCCGTTCTTTCAAATTGGAGCAATGCTGCTCATTGTTATCTTGTATATTATCACTGCTGATTTATTAAAGGTTTGGTTTTTTAAAAAGTACAGGAGTAACTAAAATAGATAGTCCTCTGCAGCATGGGCTACCACAACTTTTCGCCCTAAACCTAATCCTGAGTGCAGCCGAAGGGCTAAACCTGCTCCTCCTCACACGGTCATATTATCCCCATCAGAAGGAAACAGATCATCCCGGGTGGTTTTAACCTGATTTAGACCCAATGTTTGGGTGGCAGCATTTTTAATACTGTCTGTGATGGCATTTTTTACCGGCAGCCCTTTTTTAAGCTCTTTCCCTTTTTGCGCTTTGTTTTCAGTGAAGTTCACTGTGCTATTTTTTTTCATCCCGACTGTTTTATTAGTACCCATAAAATGTGTGCCGGATTTTACATTTTAGTTTGGTATCAACTTTGCAGCTATTACCTGTATACACTTCATGGCCCTCAAATTAAAGAATTACACCCCTTTGCTGGTATGCGGCCTTATCGGCCCCGTATTTTTTATTGTAAGCTTTTCTGTTCAGGGAATATTCAAAGAAGATTACAGTGTTTTGCGCTACCCCATCAGTTCGCTTGCCATTGGCCAAAACGGCTGGGTGCAGGTGGTTAGCTTTTTAATAACAGGACTGCTCATCTTTTTATTTGCCGTGGGCGTTTACCAAAAATTAAACAACAGGCTCATTGCTGTGTTGCTGGGCCTGGTTGCCCTTGGCCTGATTGCTTCGGGAATTTTTACTACAGATCCAGTGTATGGCTACCCCGCTGACGAACCATTTATTTACAGGGAATTTACCCTGCATGGTAAATTACATACCTTGTTTTCGCTGTTGGTATTTATTAATATTCCTGTTACCTGTTTTATCATGGGTAAATATTTTCATTCATTAAAAAAGATGCAATGGAAATACTATTCCGTTTCAACAGGAATTGCCATGTTGCTCCTGTTCTTACTTACAGGCGTTGCATTCAACCAGCTTTGGGGGCTGGGCGCTGTAGCCGGTTTATTGCAAAGGCTATGTGTTATTAGTGGATTTGTATGGATAGCCATTTTAGCTTCTTATTTAAATGATAAAACGTGATTTTTCCGCAGATTTCGCAAACTACGCAGATTACTTTTTAGATAATGTTGCTTGTTGAATCTTTTGCAGTAATCGTTTCCAACGATATTTCGTAGGAAAGCCTACGTGACTTTGCAGCAAAAGAATTCTCCCGCAGATTTCGTAAATTAACCTGATAAATTTCTGCGTTATCAGCGGGCAAACAATGCTCAGTAGGAGAATATATCCGTGGTACTGAGCTTGCCGAAGTATCTGTGGCCAATCATTTTTCCGCAGGAAATCTTCGGTGCCTTTGCGCCTGTTTGGACCAACCTTTGGGTATAAAATTCCCGCAGATATCGCAAACTACGCTGATAAAATTCTTGCGCAATCCGCGGTATCTGCGGGAGAATAAAAAAACGCCCCCCGTTTACCGGAGGGAGTTGCAGTATTTTTTAACAGTATTCTCTTAATGTATAATCACAAACGGGAACACGCCACTTTCCTGTGTATTGTACACATACAGGAAGTACTGCCCGCTGGCAAGCCTGCTCAGGTCAAATGGTATGATCTGGCCATAAACCAGGTTCTTAAATTCATAAGCAGCCATTTCACGTCCCTGTGCATCCACGATCTTAACCTTGAACTCCTTGTACTTATCGCTGTTGAACTGGAGGCTGAACCTGCCACTGCTTGGATTAGGCCAGATGCGGATCGCGTTCTGGAATACATTGTGACGTTCCTGGCAATCATTCACCACGATACTGGCTGTTCTTGTTCCGCTGCAGCCATTAGCATTGGTTATGGTGTAGCTAAGTAAATGTACACCCACGCCCGCTGCGGCTGCTGAGAATGTATTGCCGCTTACCCCAGGTCCGCTCCATACGCCACCCGCAGGTGCTGCATTCAGTGTTATAATGGTATCCGTTAAACAGGCCCGCTGCGGTAAGTTGATAAATACAATGTTCGGCAATGGATTTACCGTGATGGTAAAGGTTCTCGCAGGCCCGGTACAGGTAATACCTCCGTTGGTAAAGTTTGGCGTTACCGTTATGGTGGCCGTTATTGGACTGTTGGTAGAGTTAACCGTTACAAAGGCAGGTATGTTGCCAATGCCTGATGCTCCCAGCCCGATCGAGGTATCGCTGTTCGTCCAGGTAAATACCGTGCCTGCTACAGGACCTGTGATCGTTACTGCGGCGGTTGTTTGTCCGGCACATAGCGTCTGGTTAGCTATTGCATTTACAGACGGAGTTGGATTTACCGTGATGGTAAAGCTTACCGGCGCTCCTGTACAGGCCGATGGCGATGAAGGTGTTACCGTGATGGTAGCCGTTATTGGTGCTGCTGTTGTGTTGGTAGCCGTGAAGCTGGCTATATTACCAGTACCCGTTGCAGCTAAGCCAATCGCAGTATTGTTGTTCGTCCAGTTATATACGGTACCCGCTACCGTACCTGTAAAATTAACCGCTGCTGTTGGTGATCCGTTACAAACCAACTGGTCAGCAGGCTGGTTAACATTGGCCGTTGGATTTACCGTGATGGTAAACGTGGTTGCAGTTCCCGTACAACTGATACCGCCATTGGTAAATGTTGGTGTTACCGTGATGGTGGCAGTTACCGGTGTGCTGCCTGTATTAATGGCAATAAAGGATGGTATTGTGTTGGTACCACTTGCACCAAGGCCAATGGATGGGTTGTTGTTTGTCCAGTTATACACCGTGCCTGCCACAGGGCCTGTAATGGTTACTGCAGTTGTTGCAGATCCGGCACATACTGTCTGGTTTGCTATTGTATTTACCGCCGGTGTTGGATTAACCGTGATGGTAAATGTGATCGGCGAACCCGTACAGGTTACTCCTCCATTGGTATAGCTGGGTGTTACAGTTATGGTTGCAATTTGTACAACCGCTGTTACATTAGTAGCTGTAAAGCTGGCAATATTACCGGTACCGGATGCTGCAAGGCCGACGCTGGTATTGCTGTTCGTCCAGCTATATACCGTTCCGGCTACTGCACCTGTAAAGTTAACCGCAGTTGTATTTGATCCGTTGCACAATACCTGTGGCAATACCGCATTTACCGTTGGTACCGGGTTCACCGTAATGGTAAACGTGATAGGGGTACCGGCACAGGTTCCGCCGCCATTGGTATATCTTGGTGTTACTGTTATGGTGCCTGTTAATGGAGTACCTGTTGTGTTGGTTGATACAAAGTTCAGGTTACCTGCTCCGCTGGCTGCAAGGCCAATGGCAGGGTTGCTGTTGGTCCAGTTATAGACCGTTCCGGCTACAGGGCCGCTGAAGGCCTGGGTAACCGTTGCACCGGCACATACGGTCTGGTTTGCTACGGGGGTTACTGATGGTATCGGGTTCACTGTTATGTCAAAGCCTTCCGTCGTACCCGTGCAGCTTACACCGCCATTGGTATAAGTTGGTATCACTTTTATGGTAGCAATCTGTACCGTATTGGTAATATTGGTGGCTGTAAAGCTGGCAATATTACCCGTACCTGAAGCTGCAAGCCCGATGCTGGTATTGGTATTGCTCCAGGTATAAACTGTGCCTGCTACTGCTCCCGTAAAGTTTACAGGTGCTGTTGGTGCTCCATGGCATAATACCTGGTTGGGCGGCTGATTAACTGTTGGCGTTGGGTTAACCACTATCGTAAACGTTTGTGATGTACCCGTACAGATAATGCCTGCATTGTTATAAACGGGTGTTACTGTTATCAATGCGGTTACCGGCGATATGCCGTTATTAAAAGCAATGAATGATTGTATATTGCCCGTACCGTTGGCCGCTAATCCTATTGATGGCGCACTGTTGGTCCACTGGAATGAAAGCGATCCTATTGGCCCGGTGGTAGGACTGGTAAAGTTGACAGGTGCTGTGGGCGATCCGTTACAAACCACCTGGCTGGCAACAGGGTTTACAATTGGTGTCGGGTTAACCGTTATCGTAAAGGTTATTGGCGTACCCACACAGCCGTTCGCTGTTGGTGTTACCGTAATGGTTGCTGTAATAGGGCCATTGGTTGCATTGGTGGTTACAAAAGGTGCAATATCGCCGCTACCGCTGGCGGCAAGGCCAATGCCTGTATTGCTGTTTGTCCAGTTAAATACCGTACCTGCTACTGTTCCACCCGCTGTACCGTTAAATAGTATTATCTGTGTTGTTGCTCCCGTGCAATATGCTTTGTTGCTTACCAGTGCCACCGTTGGTATCGGGTTAACCGTTATCGTAAAGGTCTTGAATGCTCCCGTACAGGTTACACCTCCATTGGTATAGCTTGGTGTTACCGTTATCGTAGCTACTACCGGTACATTGGTTGCATTGATGGCTGTGAAGCTGGCAATATTACCTGTACCCGATGCTGCTAATCCTATTGAAGGTGCATTGTTTGTCCACGTAAATACCGTACCCGCTACCGTACCACTGAACGTTACTGGTGCTGTTGCCGATCCTGCACATACCGACTGGCTGGCCGGCTGGTTCACATTTGGTGTTGGGTTTACCGTGATGGTAAACGTTATTGATTGGCCCACACAACCGGTACCGCCATTGCTAAACGTTGGTGTTACCGTTATCGTTGCTGTTACCGGTGCATTGGTAACATTGGTTGCTGTAAACGACAGAATATTGCCGGTACCTGATGCAACCAGGCCGATAGACGGCGTATTGTTTGTCCAGTTGTAGGTTACTGTTCCTCCTGTATTAGGACTGCTGAAGTTTACTGATGCCGTCTGGGACCCGTTACATACCACCTGGTTGGCAACCGCATTCATTGTTGGCGTTGGATTAACGGTGATCGTAAAGATCATTGAAGGGCCCGTGCAGGTTACACCTGCATTGGTGTAGCTGGCTATTACGGTTATGGTAGCTGTTACCGGTGCATTGGTTGGGTTAAGTGCCGTAAAGCTGGCAATATTACCGGTACCGCTGGCCGCAAGGCCAATACTGGTTGTATTGTTCGTCCAGTTGTAAACAATGGTTCCGCCCGTGGTCGGACTGGTAAAGTTTACTGCTGTGGTTGCTGCATTATTACATACCACCTGGCTGGTAACCGGGTTAACTACCGGCGTAGGGTTAACCGTAATCGTAAATGTTGTAGGTGTACCAGTACAGTTTACACCTGCATTGTTGTATACCGGCGTTACAGTTATGGTTGCTACCTGCGGTGCGTTTGTGCCATTTACAGCAGTGAACGATGCAATATTACCTGTTCCGCTGGCTCCAATGCCTATCGATGGCAAGCTATTGACCCAGTAATACACCGTGCCCGGTACAAAACCGGTGAAGTTGACAGCCGCTGATGGTGCTCCGTTACATAGCACCTGGTTGGCTACAGGGTTAACTGTTGGTGTTGGGTTAACAGTTATTGTAAAGGTTTTTGACGGGCCTGTGCAGGTTACTGTACCTCCCGGAGGTACAGTTGGGAAAGTGCAAGTTGCTGTTACCGTTATGGTAGCCACAACCGGTGCATTGGTAGTATTGATAGCTGTAAAGCTGGCAATATTACCTGTACCTGCCGCTGCCAGTCCGGTTGAAGTTGTATTATTTGTCCAGTTATAACCGATCGTTCCGCCCGTAGTTGGTGTAGTGAAAATAACCGGGGCTGTTGGC
>JBBRCM010000103.1:0-14108 GCA_038204855.1 Chitinophagales bacterium | reverse complement strand
CCATGGCCTATTGCAGTATTTTCAGAACCAGAAGTATTTGCTTTAAGCGATTGAAAACCCAAAGAATTATTTGAATAGCCAACTGTGTTATTTTCAAGCGCCTGTCTTCCATTGGCAGTGTTTTCATAACCTGTAGTGTTATAAGCAAGTGCATTACTTCCGGTTGCTGTATTATAATTGCCTGTTGTACTAACAGCGAGTGCTGAGGTACCAATTGCTGTGTTGTCAGATCCTGTTGTATTTGCATTAAGCGCATTTTGACCAATTGCTGTGTTAGAGCTTCCGGTTGTATTTATTTTAAGTGAACCCTCGCCATTGGCAGTATTATAAATACCTGTGCTGTTATTAAGCAAAGCTTCAGACCCTGTAGAAGTGTTACCAAAACCAGTGGAATTTAAATATAGGGAGCGATAACCTAAAGCAGTATTGCTATACCCTGTTGTGTTTGTAAATAAAGACTTAGAGCCTATTGCCGTATTTTTAGTTGCCTGAATAGAAACAGCACCCAGCCCATTATTAAACAATGCAGAATCTCCCAGGGCAACAAGATTGGATTGTGTGGTATTTGAAAATAAAGACCTTGCACCAACTGCTACATTGCTATAGCCGGTTGTATTTGCGTAAAGCCCTTTTGAGCCCAACGCAGTATTATACGGTGCTGTATTGTTTAATAAAGCCGAATCGCCTACTGCTACAAGGTTTGAAGAAGTAATATTTTTATTCAGGGCTTGTATGCCAATAGCAACATTGCTATATCCTGTGGTATTTTTTTCTGATGCCAAATAACCATTTGCGGTATTATTTTTTCCGGTTGTATTTTCAAAAAGTGCGTATGCACCATTTGCAGTATTGTAATATCCGGTAGTATTAGCATAAAGCGCATCAAAACCACCAGCGGCATTTGAATAGCCGGTGGTATTTAAATAAAGTGCCGAAACACCATTGGCGGTATTGAAAATACCGGTGGTATTTGCGCTAAGAGCAGCGCTACCTGTTGCGGTATTACTTTGTCCTGTTGTATTAGAGTTGAGTGCGCCATACCCGATTGCTGTATTATCGTTTCCGGTGGTATTTGAAGAAAGTACCGAGGCCCCAATAGCCGTATTTTCCTGGCCAGTTGTGTTTACAGCAAGCGCATCCGAACCAATCCCGGTATTAACAGTCCCTGAATTTAAATTTCCTGATCTGTATCCCCAAAAAGTATTTCCTAAAATATGATCTATCCTTCCCGATTTCTGGTTATTTACCTTGATATTAAACGGTACATTATCAGTAGTACCAATAAAATTTGCAGCAGTTGTACCCGTGTTGCCCGATAGCGACCAGAAGGGAATACCTCCCAAATCATTTGGTACTAATAATTTTAACCACTGGGTTCCACTCCAGTAATAATAACCTTTACCAAGCGGTAATGCATTATTGGTATTAAATACCAACAGCGATATTGCCGGTGTGGCAATAGTTGCCACATCAGTTGTTGAGGTTAAAGCAATATTAGGAATCAGCAAACCTTTATCGGTTGCATTTACTTCTAATTTTGCACTTACGTTGGGAGTAAGGGTACCAATGCCTACGTTTTGAGCCTGTAAGGCAGTGTAAATACATAAAACAATAATTACGGTTGTTATCTTTTTCATTTTTACTTATTTTATACGTGACCTTTATTATACCATAAAGATTGAGATAAGTAAAAAGAAATTGATTACCCTTTGGGGTGATTTTAATAATAAAACTCAGTTATAAAAGCATCAGTTCTCTGAGCCTGGCAATGGAGGTTGCCCTGGAGCTTGCATCTAATTTTAAATAAGTGTTATTGATGTGCTTTTTTACGGTGTTAGTGGAGATAAATAAAGCATCGGCAATTTGTTTATTTGTTTTGCCATCATAAATTAATTGCAACAGCGAAAATTCCCGATCAGAGATATGCTCCGTTAAATGCAAATTGATTTTATTAAAAGATAACTCCGGAAATTTTCTTTTATTTTTCTGAGCATGATTGTACAATGCTATTTCAAGTGTACTGTATAAACTGGCTTCGTTAAATGGCTTTACAATGTAACCTGATGGCTCTGTAAACTTGGCTTTTTCAAGTGTTTGCTTATCAGAATAAGAAGTGATAAAAATGAAAGGGATATTATAAAGCGTATTTATTTTTTCGGCAATTTCAATACCACTCATTTCTCCACTAAGGTTAATATCCAGTAACACCATATCTGGTAAATTGATATTTAATTGCTCAATCGCATCAGTCTTTGAATATACGACTGCAGAAACCAGGAATTCATTTTTCTCCAGTCCCTGAGCAATATCTTCTGCAATCAATGGCTCATCTTCTACTATTAAAACCCTTATATCACTCATATTGATTTCTTAAAATTCTTTATGGTAATATCTACCTTGGTGCCATCTTCACTATACATTTTCATTTCGCCTTTTAATTTTTGTAAAAAGGTAAGTATCATTTTATGGCCAAACGATTTTTTAGTTTCGGGGTTAAAGTCCTTCGGTAAGCCAACGCCATTATCATAAACCGATAAATGCAGCACATCATCCTGTTCTTTCAGCATTACTTTTATTGCGCCTTCCGATTCAGGAGCAAAAGCGTATTTAAGGCAATTGGTTAACAGCTCATTTAAAATAAGGCCAATGGGTACTACAATATCCACATCCAGGTTGGTTGCTTCAATTTCCTTTACCAATTTTATTTTATCGGGCTGAATATTGTACGATTGAAAAAGATTGTCGGCCAATTTAGAGATATAATCTTTAACATCAACGCCCATTAAATTTTCTTCCTGGTATAAATTCTGGTGAATAAGGCTCATGCTCTGTACCCTGTTGCGGCTGTCTTTTACAGCATCCAGCGCCTGTTCATCTTTTATATAATTTGACTGCAAACTGAGCAAGCTGCTCACTATTTGCAAATTATTTTTTACCCGATGGTGTATTTCCCTTAACAGTATTTCTTTTTCACTCAATGATTTTTCTATTATTATATTCTGAGCATTCAGCAATTCTTTTTTCCTTTTATTATTGGTAAAAGCTTTGTAAGCACCAACTGCAAGCCCTAAAAATAAAATGGTAGAAAGGATAAAATAATTACGCTCCCGCCGTCTTCTTTTTGCTTCGGTATTACTGATGGCATTTTCTGCATTCAGTTTGTTTATTTGTGTTTCCTTTTCAGCAGTTTCATACACAGCACTCATTTCATTTACCTGGCGGCTGTTTTCTTCATTTAATAAAGTATCACTAAGGGCTTTGCTTGAGTCAAAATAATCGTAGGCAACTTTATAATTACCTTGTTTATAAAAGCATGTCGCCAGTTTTCTGTAAAAAACTTCCATTGGCTCCAACCGGTTATTACTTCTGGCTAATGTTAATGCCTTTTGAAAGGACGTAATTGCAGCAACTATGTCATTCTTCTGTAAATACATATCTCCGTAAGATTCTGCATTTGTAATGAGTGACTTTTTATTATTACGTTCCACATTTTTCTCTACATCCTGTAAATACGGTAATGCTGCATCGGGCCGTTTTAAATTAATTAATGCTGCTGCAATGTTTGCCTTGCTTGCAAAAATATCTTCTGGCTTATTTATTTTAGTAGCTAATTGTAAAGCTTGTAATCCAAATGCATAAGCACTATCAAATTTACCATAACTCTGATAGGCAGCCCAATATTTATCAGCGAATTAAGCATTCCCTGTTCATCATTTATTATTTTTTTTATATCGTAAGATTGTGAGTAAAACTTAACCGCATTTGCATAATCTTTCCGGGAGCGATATACCAGGCCAATATTAAGATATGATTTTGCGATATTTTTTTTATCGCCAACCTGCTTTCGTAATTCAAGTGCTTCCAGGTGGTACTGTAATGCCAATTGGTAATTACCCCGGTAATAGTATGCCAGTGCTTTATTGCTGATTGCATTTGCCTGGTAATCTAACCGGTTAATAGATTTAAAAACGGTTAGGGCTTCATTTAAATAATAGAGGCAGGAATCCAGGTTGCCTTTATAATCATAAGCAACCCCAATATTCATATTCGATTGCCCAATCCGGAATTTATCTTTAAGGATTTTGGATTTACTTAATGCAATAAACCCATATTGAATGGCCTCGTCAGGTTTGTCTTCCTGTAATAAAATGCCCAATTGTTTGTTAGCATCAATTACAGTAGTATCAACGGTATCTTTTGTGGCAATTCTTTTTAAAGAGTCTTCTTTGGTGCTTTGCGAAAAGACTAAAGTTGTAAGAAAGGACAGAAAGAAAATGAATAGTGTATTTGCAAAAAATTGTTTCATACCCTAAGTTAATTGATTTGAAAGGCCAAAGATGAAAATTTATTTGTGATATTATTATTACCCTTTGGGGTAACTATGGAATAAAAAAATGGAACGCAAGGCCTGGGATAGCCAATATTTCAAGAATAAATTTATGAAAGAAGGCGCAACGGATTCTTTTTTAAGAAAAAAGCTAATTTTAAAGGAATATAAATATACCCTTGGGTGGGTATATGGGGGCATTTCAAATACATCACTTTCGTGAAAATATTTTTAAACAAAAAGTTATTATGAAAAAAAATATCGTCCTTGCCCTTTTAGTTTGTGTATTTGCATCCTGCAAAAAAGATGACAACACTGCAAACAACAACAGTTCAGCTCCCCGTTCATTTACCTGTACCATTAATGGTGTGGCATTTGTTGCCGACTCTGTCTGGTACAATAACTTTAATGCCGGTGCCACTAATATTTTTGCAGTAAAAGGCACGGGTGCATCTCAACAATACTTTGAGATAAATCTAAATGCTCAAACGGCTACTACGTATGCAATACCCACCAATGCTTTCACCTACCTAACCAGCACCACAACTTATATTGGTACAGCAGGTTCTTTATCTATCGGCACATACGATATGCCCAACAGAAAAATATCCGGCACATTTACCGGTGTTACTGCGGGTGCAGTTACCATTACAGGCGGTACGTTTACTAATCTTCCTTATAAATAAAATCTAACTGGTTTTAAAAAGCCGTTCCACCTAATGCGGAACGGCTTTTTAATTATCGTCAGGCTTTTCTTAGCAGAATCAAATTATTTTTCAATCAGCTTTTCATCAATTAAATAAGCCCCAATCTCACTTATTCCCGTTGAACTATTTTGTTCTTCAATGGTTAATTCTATTGTATTGATATTTACCGCTGGAAATGTGATCACTCTTTTTTTACCTATAGTAGTTCCGTATATTTCTTTGATTAATTCATCTTTGCTATTAAAGAGCAGTAATTTAAATTTACTGCAATGCTGCCCTTTCGTTAAATCCTCCTGCAACACAATGCAGTTCACCAGCTTATTTTGTTTCGATTTCAATTCCACTCCTACCGACTGCTGAACAGCTTCTGTAACCGGCTCCACTGTTTTATAATTTCCATCACACAGCGCAGGTGCCGCTTTCAAAATACCATGAAACAAATGATAAGTATTGGCATTTTTAAACAGGCTATTAGTAAGATTTTGTAGTCTCAATTTCTTAAACCCCGCCAACGCTGCCGAATCATATTCAGTAATCAAACCTCTTCCATCCGGTGGCACATTCAATAACAAATTAGCGCCACGGCCAATACTCTTAAAATACAAAGCAAATAACTGCTCCGGTGTTTTCACTTTACTATCTTCTGCTTTGTGGTAAAACCATCCCGGCCTGATGCTAACATCACATTCAGCCGGTATCCAGTTTTTGCCATTTACATTCCCTGTATTCAATGTGTCCTGCGGCGGGCCTCCTGCGCCTCTTTTAAATCCTGCGGTATCTAATGTATTCCAGTTTGTTGTTCCTGCAATACCATCTTCATTTCCGCACCAGCGAATATCAGGACCAATATCACTAAACACAACCGTGTTTGGAGAAAGCTTACGAACTGTTTTTTCAAACCTGTTCCAGTCATAAATCTGCAGTTTCCCATTGGGTCCTTCACCGTTTGCACCATCCCACCACAGTTCCCAAATTGGGCGATAGTTTGTAAATATTTCCTTCATCATGTTTACAAAAACATCATTGTATTTCTCTGTTCCGTAGTCAGGGTGATTACGATCCCAGGGAGAAATGTAAACACCGAATTTCAGTCCATATTTTTTACAGGCTGCAGATAATTCTTTCAGCACGTCGCCTTTTCCACCTTTCCATTTACTTTCCCTCACTGTATGTTTTGAAAATTTACTCGGCCACAAACAAAACCCATCGTGATGCTTGGCTGTTATGATGATTCCCTTTGCGCCTGACGCCTTTGCAACACGGCACCATTGCTCACAATCTAAATTTGTGGGATTAAATACTGCTTCCTTTTCATTTCCCTTTCCCCATTCAAGGTCAGTAAATGTGTTGGGGCCAAAATGCATGAACAGATAAAACTCCATATCGTGCCACGCAAACTGTGCTTTCGTTGGTTTAGGTATATCCGTTTGAGCCAGTAAAAGAAACGGGCACAGGCACATTAATAAGATCAATATCTTTTTTAACTTTTTCATCAATTATTTTTTATTAAGAAAGATGATCTCAATCTTATATCCTGTGATGAAGCACCAATCATCACTTCCACTTTGCCCGGCAAAATAGCCAAGCCATCTTTTACAGCACTGTAATGCAAAACATCTTCAGGCCTCAATGAAAAAACCACCTGCTTTGATTCACCTTTTTTTAAGTGCACCCGTCGATAACCTTTCAGTTCTTTAATCGCAGTTTGTCCCTCTTGGTGAATATATAACTGTATTACTTCATCTCCATCCCTATTGCCGGTATTTTTAACAGTAGCAGTTATTGTTGTTTCTTTATTCAATACAGGCGACGATAATTTCAGGTTGCTATAAGCGAACTCTGTATAACTCAACCCAAAACCAAAAGGATACAAAACAGGTTTTTCAAAATACCGATAGGTTTTACCCTTCATAGCATAATCATCAAAAGCAGGAATATCATTGATAGACTTATAAAAAGTAACAGGTAATCTCCCTGATGGAACATAATCACCAAACAATACATTAGCAATGGCCTGTCCTGCAGCTTCGCCAGCATACCATGCTTCTATAATACCATCAATTTTTTCATTTTCCCAATTAATGGAAAGCGCACTACCATTCATTAAAACGAGTATAATAGGTTTGCCCGTCTTTTTTAATTCTTTTAACAAGGCAGTTTGTACTGCAGGCAGATCAAGATTAGTTTTATCACCCCCATTAAATCCATCAATGCTAACCTGCAAAGCTTCTCCTTCCAGCCTGGGCGAAATACCGCCCACAAAAACAATAACATCTGCGTTTGCTGCTATTGCTGTTGCAGGTTTAAAATCTGCTTCTCTATTATAATTCAGCGTATCAATAATATTACAACCCTTCTCATATTTCACGGCTGCATTTTTGCCAACCATGTTTTTTATTCCTTCCAAAACTGTTGTTACATGTGCCGGTTCGCCATTGTAATTTCCCAACGGCACTTCTGCATCATTGGCATTGGGACCAATAACAGCAATGGTTTTATTTTTTTTTGATAAGGGAAGAATATTTTCTTTGTTCTTCAACAAAACAATTGATTGCCTGGCAACCTCTAAAGCATATTTTCTATGCTCATCATTATTTACAACACTATAAGATATAGTAGCATACCGATTTAATTTTGTATCATCAAACATACCCAACTTAAACCTGGCTCTTAATAATCTCGCCACAGCTGTGTCCAGTTCCTGCTCTGTAAGCAGCCCCTGTTTTATCGCAGGTATTACAGCATCCACATAACCCATGCAATGATTATCAACCCCAGCCCTTATTGCCTTTGCCATGCCTTCAACAGAATCTTTTGCTGTGTGGTGAGAAATAAACATATCATAAACTGCGCCGCAATCTGTTGCAACAAATCCCTGAAAGCCCCATTGCTTTCTCAAAATTTCTGTCAATAAAAAAGGATCACTACAGCAAGGCTCGCCATACAGCCGGTTGTAAGCACACATAAACGAATAAACCTTCCCTTGCTGCGCCAACATTTTAAAAGCGGGTAAATAGGTTTCCCACAAATCTTTTTTAAGGGGCTTAACATCAAACTCATGCCGCGTTGGTTCGGGGCCGCTGTGCACTGCAAAATGTTTAGCGGTACAAATGGTTTTAAAATAATCAGCATTGTTCCCCTGCATGGCTTTTACAAATGCAACGCCCATGGTGCCCGTAAGGTATGGGTCTTCGCCAAAAGTTTCGTGGCCACGGCCCCAACGAGGGTCACGAAAAATATTTATGTTGGGCGAATAAAAAGTGAGGCCTTCATACAAACCATGTTTTCCTTCCCGTTGAAACTGGTTATATTTTGCCCTTGCTTCATCACTGATTATTTCACCCATTTTATAAATAGCCTTATTATTAAATGTTGCTGCCAAGCCAATAGGTTGTGGAAAAGAAGTTGCAAGTCCAGCTCTTGCAACACCGTGTAGCGCTTCGTTCCACCAGTTATAAGCAGGAACTTTTAAACGTACAATTTCGGGGGAGGTATTATTTATCTGGGATGCTTTTTCTTCTAATGTCATTTGCTTCAACAAATCCTGCACACGGGTTTCCAAAGGCAATGACGAATTGAGATAGGCTGGAAGCTGCGCTGATGAACCTGTTGCAAAAAACAACAGCAAGCAAAAAATAAAACTGTTTTTCAAAATAATATTCATCTTTATTAATTAGAACTAACCTTTAAAACCCAAACATGATCAGTTTCTGTTTTTAATGCCGCAGGAAGCATTATCTCTACACCTGCTGCTGTCTGCTTACAGGATATTTTCTTATTACTTCCCAACAACTGAACTTTATCATTTTTAGCAATTGGCATTTTTGTAAGTGTTACTTTTTCTTCTGGAAAATTGAAAAGAAAAATATACCGGGTCTTCCCATCTTTTGATTGTGTGAACCGGATTTTTTCTCCTTCGCTGAAAACAGTAAACGTCCTGCTGTTGTAAATGGCTTCGCCATTTATTTTCATCCATGCACCAATCTCTTTTAATCGTTGGTAAGCTGTTGCGTCCAATTCCCCATCAGGCCCGGGGCCAATGTTCAGCAAATAATTACCACCCTTACTTACAATATCTACTAATTTCTCAATGATTTCATTGATTGGTTTATAAACATCATTGGGCACATAACTCCAACTGGTGGCCATCGTCATGCAGGTTTCCCATGGATAAGGCAATCCATTATCAGGTATATGTTGCTCAGGTGTAAGATAATTTTGTTGCTCACCGGGTACAGTTCTATCAACTACAAGCAACTTTGGTTGTTTCATCCGTACTTCATTTACCAAACGGGGCATATCAATATCCTGGCTTTGCGGGTTACGTGCCCAGCGGCTGCCCTCATAAGTTTCCAGTAACTGCTCTTTAACTTCTTCTGCTGTCTTTTTACGCACCCATCCTCCATCCAACCACAGTATATCAATCTTTCCATAATCACTAACCAGTTCATTTACCTGGTTGTGAGTAAAGTCAGTAAATTTTTTCCATTGTTCCGGATATTTTTGAATAGCATAATTGGCATTGCGGTCGCTTACAGGAAATTGTTTCCACCAGTATGTATCGGAATTCCAATCAGGTTTGGAGAAGTATGCACCTACCCAGAAGTTTTCTTTTCGAAATGCATTGAATATCTCTTTTGTAACATTAGCTTTTGGATTGGATGAAAACGGGCAAGCTTTATCGGTAATCTTATAATCGGTATACTTACTATCAAACATGCAAAACCCATCATGGTGTTTGGTGGTAAACACAACATATTTCATTCCGGCTTCTTTAGCTGCTGCGGCCCATTTTTCCGGATCAAATTTTACAGGATTAAAAGTTGTTTTAAGGTTTTCATAAGCTTTTACATAATCCGTATAATTGTCTGCCACGCCTGCTTTTCTTGCGCCTGTTGCCCAACTTAAATCCTCCGGACAAATGCTCCAGCTTTCTACAATGCCCCACTGGCTATAGGTTCCCCAATGCATAAGCAAACCAAATTTCAGGTCTTTCCATTCTTCCAGCCGGTGTTGAATTGCCGTATCCGGGTCAGGGAAATACGCTTGTTGTTGTGCCGATGTTTTTTCATTGCTGCAAACAAAAAACCACAGAAATAATAATAGGATATTTTTAATTGCCCTCATTCACTTTTATTTATTTATGAAACAACATTTTAGCAGCAAGTTCCTGTTTAATACCGCCCTGTACCTGTGTAAAAGCTTTTAATTCATTTCCGCCGCCACTATCGAAGTACAATACTTTTATTTTATGATAGCCTTTTTTCAAGGCCGCCCTTCCACTTTTTTCTACTGTGCCATGATCACCATCATTATCTACTACTTCCACATCATCAATAAATAGCTTACTGCCATCGTCGGAAGCCGTGAAGAAATCATACACCCCATCTTTATCTATTTTAATAAAGCCGCTGAATTCAAAAGCAAATTTATCAACACGTTGTTTTTTTTCAACAGAAATAATATCAGCAACACCGGTATTAACTAAATTAGTTTTAAAGAAAGAAGTCATATTGATATTTTGTTCCGGCTGATAATATTTGTAAGCAATGCCCGGTTGAAGATGTGTTGTTTTTACCGCATTCTTCCATTCATATTTAATAACCTTTTCACTAACAGTAATACTCTCTATCGCAGGCAAATAAGTTCCCGCAGAGCGATTCTGAAAAGATACCGCTTTGACCGTTGCGGTTTTATCCAGCTGAAATGGCTGATGATAAAGATTTGATTTGTTGGTAGGTTCTGACCCGTCAATTGTATAAAAAATATTTGCCATTCCATTAGCCGATAGGCTTATAGTTGGTACCAATAAACCTTTTTCATACTCCACATTTATTTTAGGCTGGAACATAAAATTTCCATAGTTCTCAATCTTTACAACATAAGCATACGGCGCTTTTATTTTATTGGGATTATATTCGGGTAAGTCAATGACCACATCACTACCCTGCTGGAGCCAGTTTAGTTTTTCGTTGGTAGATAAAAGATACATGCCTGTTCCGGCTTCAGGGTAATTGTTCTTTAAAATTATTTTTTTACTATCCGGATATTTTGGAAGAATAGCATACAACGAATTTGTGTTTGCATTGTAGGTATAAAACACTTCTTTAACTGCATAACCGGGATCGGGGTCAACTGTAATTTTTAAAAGCATATCACCACTTCTATCCTTGTATTCCCTGTTACCTTCACTCCATTGGCTGCTTTCTTTCCACCTCGATGTATTATAAA
This sequence comes from Chitinophagales bacterium, assembly GCA_038204855.1. GTDB lineage: Bacteria > Bacteroidota > Bacteroidia > Chitinophagales > Chitinophagaceae > Ferruginibacter. Next base: position 2,843 of record JBBRCM010000103.1, on the reverse strand, counting down.
TTGCTTCGCCGTTTATCTTTAACCATTCTCCAATCTGCAGCAATCTTTCCTGCATAATGGGCGGAATTTTGCCGTGTTCATCGGGGCCGATATCCAGTAAAAAATTTCCGCCGCGACTTACTTTATCAATTAATTGCAATACCAGCGATTGTGTGGAGTTATAATCCCATGCATCTTCTTCCCGATTGTAACCATAGCTGTAACCCATGCCCCTGCTCTCTTCCCAGTAATGTTCTTCAAAATCAAGATCGGGTTGGTACTCGGGTGTATAAATACCAGCATGTTTAAAACGAATGCCAGAACCCCAGCGGTCGTTCACCACAATTTTATCTTTAACCGGGCTTTCGTTATATAACCAGGTTAAAAATTCCTGGCTCTTCCAGGTTTCTGCAGGAGCATCCCAGTCGCCATCCGTCCAGAAAACATCGGGCTGGTAATTGTTGATAAGATCTTTCATTTGCGGCCAGGTATGTTCTGTTACAAATTTATTTTTATCTTTTAACCATAATGGATTAAACCATTCGAACAGCGAATAATACATGCCTGCACGAACAGAAGTTTTACGCACTGCTTTAAAAAGATCACCCAGTAAATCTCTTTTTGGGCCAACATCCAAAGCATTCCATTTAAAGCCCCACGTTTTATCAGCTTCTTTGCTTGGCCACAAAGTAAACCCATCATGATGTTTGGAAGTAAGCACAATATATTTTGCACCTGACTGTTCAAAAAGTTTTGCCCAATCATCGGGGTTAAATAATTCTGCTTTAAAATCATTGGCAAGGTCGTAATAAGTACGGTTACCAAATTTTGCTTTATGAAATTTTTGTCTTGCCGTATCTGTTGTTTGCAAACCCTGTTGATACCACTCTGCATAATTACCTTTTGAACTCCAGCCCGGCACTGCATACACACCCCAGTGAATAAAGATTCCGAACTTGGCATCGGTAAACCATGTTGGCGTAGGCCGCTGATCAAGCGATTGCCAGTTGGGTTGATAATTTTGAGCAGCGAGATTGAAGGAAAATGCCAAAGCAAGCAAGAAGACCGTTAGCCGCATCGTATCTGTTTTAAAAATGAAACTAAATATACTACTGATACATCATTAAACCCAATTGAATTTAGTGGCCGTTTTGCTTTAATTTTGTCTGACATTTTAAATATATTTTATGGAATACAGAATTGAAAAAGACACCATGGGCGAGGTAAAAGTACCCATAGATGCCTATTACGGCGCACAAACACAACGCAGTATTGATAATTTTAAAATTGCACAGGATATAAACCGAATGCCCAAAGAGATCATCAGGGCATTTGCTTATTTAAAACATGCGGCTGCCATTACCAATAACGAAGCCGGGGTACTTACAAAGAAAAAAGCCGACCTGATTGGAAAAGTTTGTAAAGAAATACTGGATGGAAAATTGGATGATTATTTCCCCCTGGTAGTTTGGCAAACAGGCAGCGGCACACAAAGCAACATGAATGTAAATGAAGTGGTTGCTTACCGTGGCCATGTTTTAAACGGTGGAAAACTAAGCGATAAAGAAAAATATTTACACCCCAACGACGATGTAAATAAAAGCCAGAGCAGTAACGACACCTTCCCTACTGCCATGCATATTGCGGCATATAAAATTTTAATGGAAACCACCATTCCGGGCATTACCAAACTACGTAATACTTTAGATAAAAAATCAAAGGCTTACATGAAGGTGGTTAAAATTGGCCGCACTCATTTTATGGATGCTACGCCGCTTACGGTCGGCCAGGAATTCAGCGGCTATGTTTCGCAACTTGATCATGGATTGAAAGCCATTAAAAATACACTGGCGCATTTAAGCGAACTGGCTTTGGGTGGCACTGCAGTTGGTACCGGAATAAACACACCGCCAAAATACGATGTGAATGTTGCAAAGCATATTGCCAAACTTACCAAGCTGCCCTTTAAGACTGCTGAAAATAAATTTGAAGCCCTTGCTGCACACGATGCCATTGTGGAATCGCACGGTGCTTTAAAAACTGTTGCAGTGAGTTTGATGAAGATTGCCAACGATATCCGTATGCTATCCTCCGGCCCCAGAAGCGGTATTGGTGAAATTCATATCCCGGATAATGAACCTGGCTCTTCCATTATGCCAGGTAAAGTTAACCCAACACAATGCGAAGCGTTGACTATGATTGCTGCTCAGGTAATGGGTAACGATGTTACCATTGGCATTGGCGGCAGCAACGGGCATTTTGAACTGAACGTTTTTAAACCGGTGATGATCTTCAATTTTCTGCACAGCGCCCGGCTTATTGGAGATGGTTGCGTTTCTTTTAATGATAAATGTGCGGTTGGTATTGAACCCATAAAAGCCAACATAAAAAAGCATTTAGATAATTCGTTGATGCTGGTAACATCTTTAAATACCAAGATCGGTTATTACAAATCGGCAGAGATTGCACAAAAAGCACATAAAGAAGGAACTACTTTAAAAGAAATGGCAGTTAAGCTGGGTTACGTTACTGCAAAGGAATTTGATGAATGGGTGATACCGGCAAATATGGTTGGGAAGATTTAGGTAGTGTCAGGCCACTACGAACAGTACTGATAATAAACGCTGATGATTTCCAAAATTCTTTTAATGAGAAAAGATTTTATAGTGGCCAGACAAGTGAAAAAAAGTAGCCGCCCTTGGTGACAGCCACTTTTTTATATCTTAAACCCAGATTTTGCACTTGAAATCTACTGCGGCTTCCAAATCCTTCACAGCTAAGCCTTTCAGAACATTTTTTGAATTCAAAATAGTGCACTATTCTTTCATCCAAAAAATAGCCTGAAACCCTTATCTGTTTTGTAT
>JBBRCM010000102.1:0-14153 GCA_038204855.1 Chitinophagales bacterium | reverse complement strand
AGCAGCAATACTGCTAACACGAAATCTAAAAACAGATAATACCATTTCACGCTGGCAATGCATTCTCGAAATGATTGTAACTGGCATCAACAAACAAATTAAAGATGTCGGCTTAAATCATCCTGAACAATATATCGGCTTTATCGGCACCTTGTTTTTATTTATCGGCACAGCCAATCTCTGTATTATTTTCCCGGGCTACACGCCGCCTACAGCTTCACTTTCTACCACAACAGCCATGGCACTTTGTGTGTTTATTGCGGTTCCTTTTTTTGGTATTCAAAAAAGTGGTTTGGGTGGTTACTTGAAATCATATTTAAAACCAACGTTTATCATGCTGCCCTTTAATCTCATCAGCGAAGTGTCACGCACACTGGCATTGGCCGTAAGGTTGTTTGGTAATATTATGAGTGGCGGCATGATTGTCGCCATTCTTTTAACGATATCCCCTTTTATTTTTCCGGTTATTATGAATGCACTTGGCCTATTGACTGGTATGGTGCAGGCATATATTTTCAGCATACTGGCAACAGTCTATATAACTTCGGCTGTGCATGATTCAATGAAAAGAGATAAAACAATTTCTACAACAAGTAAATAAAAACAAAATGGATAGTACAACAATTATTGCAGTAATATCAATTGTAACTGCGGGGCTTACAACCGGTATTGGTTGCATGATGCCGGCACTGGGTGAAGGCAAAGCAGTATCATCGGCATTAAGTTCAATTGCTCAGCAACCGGATGCCGCTCCAACTATTACAAGAACATTGTTTGTCGGATTGGCCATGATAGAATCGATAGCAATATACTGTTTCGTGGTTTCGATGATTCTCATTTTCGCAAATCCCTTTTGGAATCACATTATCGCAACTCATAAGTAATGAAAATTAACTGGTTCACAGTAATAGCACAGGTAATCAATTTCCTCATTTTGGTGTGGTTGCTAAAGAAGTTTTTGTATAAACCAATTCTCAATGCTATTGATGAACGGGAGAAAAAGATCAGGGATCAATTGAAGGATGCAGATGATAAAAAAGCTGTTGCTCAAAAAGAACAGGATGATTTCAAAAAGAAAAATGAAGATTTTGACCAGCAAAAAAAAGAATTGATGGGTAAAGCGGTTGCTGATGCAAATACTCAGAAGCAGCAATTGATGGATGCGGCAAAAAAGGAAGCAGACGACTTGCGCACCAAAATGGAGAAAGCAACAAAAGAAAAGCAGGAGAATGATAACCTGCAGGTAACAGAAAAAATTCAACATCAGGTTTTTGCTATTACAAGAAAAGCACTTACTGATATTGCTTCCATAAGCCTGGAAGAGCAGTCAGTTAATACATTTGTAAAACACCTGACAGCATTAAAAGATGATGAGAAGAAACAATTGATTGATACATTCAAAGCCAATGCCAATACCATTTTGGTAAGAAGTGCATTTGACCTTTCTGCAAAACAACAAGGCGAAATAAATAATGAAGTAAATATATTACTCAGTGCAGATGCACACCTGCAATTTAAAACAACGCCCGAAATAATCAGCGGTATCGAGCTTTCAACCAACGGTTATAAACTTTCCTGGAGTTTTTCTGAATACCTTAATTCATTTGAAAAAAATATTGCTGAAACCATGAAAGAAAACACAAAGCCGGAACCGGCAAAAAAATAATATGCCAGCAATTGAAAAAGATAATATTTTAAACAATACATTCAGTCAATTAGATAAAGGAATAGAAAACTTTAATTTTTCTATGAAACCCCGTGAAGTGGGTCTGATTACAAGGGTGTCCACTGGTATTGCCAAAGTTTCCGGTCTTCTGGGCGCAGGCTTTGAAGAACTGCTTGAATTTCCCAATGGTCTTTTTGGTATTGCTTATAATATTGATGAAGATGAAATTGGCGTGATTCTTCTAGGTAAAGATTCATTGCTGAAAGCCGGGGATGAAGTGGAACGCACGGGCAGAGTGATGGACATTCCCGTTGGTAATGCATTAATTGGCAGAGTGGTCAATCCGTTGGGACAACCAATTGATGACAAGGGCCCAATAACACACAAAGAGCGATATGCTATTGAACGACCTGCACATGCAATTATGGATCGAAGCCCGGTAACGGTTCCTTTGCAAACAGGTATCAAAGTGATTGATGCATTAATTCCAATTGGTCGTGGGCAACGGGAATTAATTGTAGGTGATCGGCAGACCGGTAAAACTGCAATTGCCATTGATGCTATATTAAATCAAAAAGATAAAAACGTTTTGTGTGTTTATTGCGCCATCGGGCAACGGGCTTCGGCAGTTGCAAAGGTAATTGCCAACCTCAGGGAAAAAGGTGCTATGGCTTACACGATTGTGGTGGTGGCCGAAGGAAATAATTCTCCCGGGCTTGAATACATTGCACCTTATGCAGCTACCAGCATTGCAGAATATTTTATGGAACAGGGCCGTGATGTTTTGATCGTATATGATGACCTTACACATCATGCACGATCTTACCGGGAACTTTCTTTATTGCTGAGAAGACCACCCGGACGGGAGGCATTTCCCGGTGATATTTTCTATATCCATTCAAGATTATTGGAACGATCAACGCATTTAAGTGACGCACTGAAAGGTGGATCAATAACAGCTTTACCCATTATTGAAACAGAAGCGCAGAATATTTCTGCATACATACCTACAAATTTAATTTCAATTACCGATGGGCAGATTTATCTATCGCCCAAACTTTTTGAACTGGGTAATCTACCTGCTGTTGATGTGGGTAAATCTGTTTCCCGTGTAGGCGATAAAGCGCAATTACCTGCTTATCGGTCCATTGCTAATTTAAAATTAGAGTACGCACAATTTGAAGAACTTGAAACCTTTGCCCGCTTTGGTACAAGGCTTGATGAAAATACAAAAAAGACCATTGAGCATGGCAAACGTATTCGTGAATGTTTAAAGCAGCCAGAGCTGCAGCAGATGCCGGTGTCGGAACAGATTGTGATTTTGCTTGCATTGAAAAATGGTTTGCTGGATACTATTCCAATTGAAAAAATAAAAGATGCACAAGATGCGTTGCTTAAGGATTTCAGCAATTTTCCGGATGAAATAATCAAGCGGTTATCTTCAGATGCAAAGCTGAGTGATGATGACAGCAAGACTATTTTAAAGATTGCTGCAACAATACTTACTCCTTTTCAGGATAAACCAAAACCTGATGAGGATAAGGCTAAGCCAAAGACGAATCAAGATAAGGATAAGCCTAAAGCAGAAAAGGATAATGATAAACCACCGCCCGGTCAAAATAATGATAAGCCTAAACCTGATGAAGATAAGGACAAGCTGAAACCAGATCAGGATAAAGAAGAGCATAAGCAAGATTAGGATCAAAATAAAAACTAATGGACACTTTAGAAAACCTACGAAGCAAAACAGAAGGAGCAAAAGACCTGAAGTCTGTTGTAAGTGCCATGAAGGCAATGGCAGCCTCCAACATTGTTCAGTACGAAACAGCAGTGAGTTCGTTGGCAGAGTATTTTCACACCATCGCTTTAGGAATCGTCGCTTATTTTAAAGCAGAAAAAATTTCAGCGATAAATGAGCAGACAACATCAAAAAATAAAACCGAAGAAGTGATTTGCGCCATCGTATTCGGATCAGACCAGGGCCTTGTTGCCCAGTTCAATGATTCGATGGCAAATTTTGTATCCACCTCTCTCAAAGCCTTGCCCGGGAAAAAAGAAATTTGGGCCGTGGGTGAACGTGTTCAGTTGCTTTTATCAGATGAAGGATTTAACACTTCAAAATTGTACCCGGTTCCAAATAATATTAATGCTGTTACCCCTTTAGTAACAGAGATTTTGAACAAGAGCCAGGAAAGCCAGCAAAAAGAAGCAGTAACATCCTTTTATATTTTTCATAACCAACCAAATCCCGTCTCAGGTTATACACCCGTGATGCAGCGGTTTTTACCACTGGATGAAAAATGGAAAAATTCATTACAGCAAATTCAATGGCCCACAAAATTACCTCCGCAAATTGCAGGTGGCGTAAAACCCACGCTGGTGGCTTTGATAAACGGATATCTTTTCGCCTCCCTTTATAAAGCCAGCGTAGAATCATTGGCAAGCGAAAATGCCAGTCGCCTGGATGCGATGCAACGGGCCGAAAAAAATATAACTGATTTGCTGGATGACCTTGGCAAAAAATATCATCGTCTGCGGCAGAGTTCCATTGATGAAGAACTCTTTGATGTGGTATCTGGCTTTGAAGCTTTGAATGACAAATAAAATATTGAAAATGAAAAAAGAAGGAAAAATAACAACATTGTTCCTTGATATCGGAGGTGTGCTGCTTTCTGGCGGATGGGGACATGAATTCAGGCACCAGGCTGCTGAAAGATTTCAGCTGGATATTGCTGAAATGGAACAGCGGCACAAACTATTGTTTGTTGTTTACGAAGAAGGAAGAATAACGCTTGATGAATATCTTGACCGCGTAGTATTCTTCGAAAAAAGAGATTTCACATCCGGTCAGTTTAAAGATTTCATGTTCTCTTTAACTACTCCACATACCGACATGATAGCGCTAATTAAAAAATTGAAAGAAAAATATAAGTTGAAAATAATTGTGGTAAGCAATGAAGCAAGAGAGTTGAACGAATACAGGATACAAAAATTTGAGTTGAATCAATAGCAATACCGGAGGCCGCTGTTGCGCCTCTGGCCAACAGCCGAAGCCCGGCAACAGCAGGCTCTTGAAAAATTCAAATACAGCAAAATCCGGAGCTACGTCAATTTGAAATGCATCCGAATTTATTTTATCTTTTTATTCCGTTGACGGTTTATTTATCAGTAACCCCTTTCTTTTTGCAATCATTTTATTTAAGACGGAGATATTTGCAAAATACTTATTGTCTTGAAATATTATTATTTTATTTTTTATTAGTTCTTCCAAATCCCGTTCTTTCTCCCTTGTTGGCGTTACTGCTAAAGTTTCTAAGCAATAGCAATACCGGAGGCCGCTGTTGCGCCTCTGGCCAACAGCCGAAGCCCGGCAACAGCAGGCTCTTGAAAAATTCAAATACAGCAAAATCCGGAGCTACATCAATTTAAAATGCACCTAAATTTATTTTATCTTTTTATTCCGTTGACGTTTTATTGATCAGCAACCCCTTTCTTTTTGCAATCATTTTATTTAATACAGAGATATTTGCAAAATACTTATTGTCTTGAAATACTATTATTTGGTTTTTTATTAGTTCTTCCAAATCCCGTTCTAATGTTTTATCAGATTTGCCGGAATAAAGACGTGCTAACTTCATATTCAATTCAGGAATTTCTTTAAAAGTAAATTTTCTATCAATGGGAATTTCAAGTCCCAATGTTCTCCGTCTTTTAAACACTTCTTTCTGTCCAATCTCAATATCACCAAATTTATCATAAACATACTTTTGCCAGGTGTTCAATAATTGGCTGGCTTGAATTTTTTCTAAGGTGGTTTGCAATCCATCTCGAAATCCAGTGAGGGCATATTCAATAAACTCAGTGAGGCTATTTGTTTTTGAAGCTTTTTCCAATTGTCTATAATATTCAGGACGTGTATTATTATAGTGGTTAGACAAAATGTGTAAAGTAATGTCTGGATTACCACCTCTTGACAATATATAAAACTCAATCAGCCTGCCAGTTCTGCCATTACCATCTCCAAACGGATGTATCCATTCCAAATAAACATGAGCAACAACCGACTGAATTATTATATCACTAAACAACTGTTTCCCGTCTTCATATTTAAATTCTGTGCGAAGCCATTCGCAATATTTATCTATAAGTGGAACAACATCTCTATAATCAGGACATCTGTAAGTGCCAACTACTACATCATTATTTCTAAATTTTCCGGGAATTGCATTAAAATGTTCGCCCAGGTTTTGACCGACTAACTTATGAAATCTAAGCAATAGATCAGGAGTTATTAATTGCTCTTCATTATTGTAAACAGTTTCAATTAGTATTTCATTAAAAGCATTTAATATATTCTTTACCTCAATTTCCTGATACTCTTTGCTTGGAGGCAATTTTTGGCCTTCCTGTAGTTTGGCAATTTCTTCTTCTGACAATGTATTACCCTCAATTGCAGTTGTAGCCTGAGCGCCTTTTCTCAATGCAAGTAGCATCAACTCGTCATAATATTGAGGCATAATAGGGGTGTTATTTATTGCTCTTATGTATGCAACACATTGTCCAAGCATAATTAAACAACGCCTTGACAACTCCCATTGAGTTTGAAAAATTAAGTGTGGATAATCCCGATTTAGCTTCATGACACAAAATTAGACAACAATTTGGACAAAACAAATATTCGTTTTGTCCTGTTTATCATTCTTTTTTCTGTCTATAAGATAGTCTTTACGCAATAAATTTTTTTTGTCACTGCTTGGTGTTACTGCTAAAATTTCTAAGCGGTAGCCATGCCTAAGGCCGCTGTTGAGCGTCTCGCCAACAGCCGAAGCCAGGCAAGTGCAGGGAACTAAAAAAAGGCAATACAGCCAAATCCAATGTCACATCAATAGGCGAACAATGATTTCCGAATACCGAATCGTTACTTAGCGTAAAATGGTTAACGCTTCGGCTGCTGGCCAGAGGCGCAACAGCGGCGTTAGGGTAGCTGGCAGGTTTTGTAATGCTAACCGGCCGAAATAAAATATATTGTTACTTTACAAATAAATCATTGGATGTAATACTTCTTAAACCCAGATTTTGCATTTAAAATCTACTGCGGCTTCCAAATCCTTCACAGCTAAACCTTTCAGAACATTTTTTGAATTCAAAATAGTGCACTTTGTAAATGAAGCTGGTCGCCTTTTAAATGCAGGTTACCGGTTGCATGTAGCGTAACAGCTGCCTGGTGCTTTTCGAACTACAGTTTTAATGACAGTAAAACCTCTTCAACAACTTCCTGCAGGTTTACATTTTCAAAACTTAATTCTATTTCCTTTTTTTCAAACAGGGAAAGCTTAAGTACTTTATCAATAAGCATACTGAGCCGCTGCAATTCGTTGGGTGAAATATCAAGATACTCTTTTGTGCGTTGAGGATCCTGCATGGCATTAAAACTTTTTAAAGCTTCAATGGCAACGCCCACTGTGGCAACCGGTGTTTTTAAATCGTGGATTGAAATATATAAACCCATCCTGTTGATATTCGGATACATCTTAGACATAACCCTGCTGATTGAATATATTAATGAAGGTTTTGCCTGGATGCGGTGGATGAGTCACTTTATGGCAGGTTTCTTTTTGGTGTTCTCTTTTTTTAAACTCTTAAACCTGAAAGGCTTTGCAGAAAGTTATGCCATGTATGATATTGTGGCGAAGCAATGGAACGCCTGGGGCTATGTATATGCTTTTACAGAGTTGGCGTTAAGGCTTGCCTTCTTAACAGGATTTAATCCCATGCTTACAAATACAGTTACCTTTGCAGTAATGGCAATAAGTATAATCAGGGTACTCCAAAGTGTTTTAAACAAAAGGAAAATAAAGTGTGCCTGCTTAGGCGATGTGTTTAATTTACCGATGAGTACCATTACTATTATTGAAGATGCACTGATGATTGGTATGAGTGTAATAATGCTTTTAAAAATGCTATAAAATGACAGTTGTAAAATCAATAGCACAATTTTTTTGGAAAATCTTCAAAGCCATCTTTGTCAGGAAGAAGGATTGCTGTGAATGATGTAATTTGATGGCTGAAAAGGCATTAAGTATGAACAGCAATCTCTCACAAATCATCAGCAAATACAAAGAGGAAAAGCAATCGGTATGCAATACATGGTTCATAAATAATGAAGATTGTTTAACCCAGATTTTGCAGTTGAAATCGTAGGGAGGGTTTCAATTACAAAACAGATAAGAGTTTCAGGTTATTTTTTGGATGAAAGAATAGTGTACTATTTTGAATTCAAAAAAATGTTCTGAAAGGCTTAGCTGTGAAGGATTTGGAAGCCGCAGTAGATCTCAACTGCAAAATCTGGGTTTAACAGCTTTCCGTTCCATCCGCAGGGGCGTAATCAAGGTGGTTGATGATAATCTAGTTATCAAATACATTCTTTTTTCAGATTTAAGTTGCCATTGCGATGCGTTATGCAAATTTGGCTAAAACCATCATATAATAGAAAAAATTGTAAAGGCTGTATAATTCTACATGGCAACGGTGGCCTATTTATCTCATCACTAAAAACATAACTGTTCTGTTTCTTCTTTCTGTAAATTTTAGAAAAAGACAAAATAGCATTCCTTGGCAATAGGTGAATTATACAACTTATTTCCAAAAATGTGTAATGTTTTTCATTGTAAAGAAATTTACCTTTAAACATTACCAATCCAAAACCTCGATGTTAGCTTAATTATAACAAACTATTTGTTTTCTGTGATTTTATGGATATATATAAATAAGTAGTTAAAATCACAAATATGACTAACCAAAGTCATAAAATATAAAAATGCAGTAAAATATCTTTAATAAAATAAAATAGTGTTACCAGTTTTTAATTAAAAAATGAGCATCTCCAGAACGATAAAATATAAGGCATTATTTCTACTGGTTTCCTTTTCAATGAACACAGTAGTTGGATTTGCCTGTTCCCTGGGGATTGATATGGGGTTCAACTCCGACCATCATGAACAAGATGACGAAGAACAACCTAATCATTCAGATGAAGTGCATTCAGGCGTACAAGAAGCTGATCATCATGGTAAACACCATGCTCACACTGTTGCTTATGTAGAACGTGGTTCTGTAATAACTACCTCCGAAGACGAGAATTGTTGTAAAGGTTTTGTTGTTGGTTTCCAAAACCTGGACAAACAATTGGCTCAGAAATTATCATTTGCTAAGAACAAAATTGCAATCACTCCATTTATCCTGCATTCAACACTCACGTTTAAGTATATTATTTATCTTGAGCCCGTAAGAATTCCTCCCAAAATACCTGATCATTCTCCACCCGACATTCGTGTTTTTATTCAGTCTTTCCTTATTTGATTTTGTTTTAATGAGTATCAAAGTGTAAGAGGCTATGCACTCCTGTATATGCATTTTTTGATTGCCCTGTATGGGTATAAAAAAGATGTTATCAGCTACTCACTTTGGTAATAGTGTAAAACAGGAATCAAGGGTGCATGCCTTTGTCGATCCCCCTGTCCACTTAAACATTAAACTTTAAAATCAAAAAATGAAAAAGCATATTTTCTGGATGATTATTGGTTGCGGGGTTCCCCTGCTGTTGATCTTCTTTGCACCGGCATTAGGGCTTAGTTCAGGTACTTCCCTGTTTATTTTTATCCTGGCCATGTTCGCCTGCCATTTACTCATGCCCATGCATCATCATGGCAATTCGCATGAGCAAAAACAAGATTCAGCAACCACTAAAACCGAAAGCAATGAGCACCACCATTAATGTAAAAAAATTAGGGCTTGCATTTGGCCTTACCGGGGCTTTACTCTATCTGGGTTGCATGCTGGTAATGGCAACGGTAGGACATGACAACAGCATAAAATTCTTCAACAGCCTGCTGCATGGCCTTGATGTCTCTTCCATTATGCGTGCAAGTGTACCGCTATGGGAAGCAGGTGTGGGTATTATACAAATATTTATTCTCGGCTGGCTTACCGTTGCCTGCATTGGCGGGTTTTATAATGCATTTATAATAAAAAAGAAATAAATTTTTAACACTTAAAATTTAAAACAATGTTACACAAAGCAAAATTGAAAGGTGATTCGAAAAAAGAAAAATCAACTCATCATAAGGAACTTTCGTCCTTAAAAAAATTGTTGAGTGATTATAAAGCAGAAAGAAAAGCCAATTGGAAATCATTTAAAAGAAAAATGAATGATGACATTGGTAAAATTGAAAAATCAATAAATAAGGTAACCGCTCCTTCAAAGAAATAAAACGATGAAAAATCTTTTATTATACTGGTTTAAAGTGCAGGCTTCCAAATTCATGAGAAGAGAACTCGTTCGGCTCTATGATGCGGAGACTATAAAACAAATACTTTCCGGTTATTGGCAAAGATATCAAGGGTTGAAACCGGAAGTTTCAGCCATGCCTACTTTGGGAGGTTCTGTTATGGTTCACCTTGCAGCCATGTCAACAGCCTTTTATCAGGAATTAACCGCAAGAGGGCAAAGTGAAGAAACAGCAACCCAATTGTTTTATGATATTGCCTGGAAAGTATATGTAAAAATGGGCAGGCTCTCTTGGTGGTTGGCCGGATGGGGCAATCGAAGTATTGATAGCCACTTGCTGAAAACAACTAAATTATTCAGGGCATTTCCGTTTAACAGTCCATCATATGAGTGGAAGGATGTTAAGACAGCAAACAATGTAGTCGGTTTTGATTGCATAAGATGCCCTGTAGCAGAGTACTTTCAGTCAAAAGGGTTATCAAAATTTTGTACCAAAACCTGGTGTTCTCTTGACTATCCTCTGGCGGAGTTATGGCACGCTAAACTGGAGAGAACCGGAAGCATAGCAGGTGGAGCGGATAAATGTGATTTCCGGTGGACAAGTAAAATTGAACAAACAAAAAAATAAATTCTAATTATCACTAAAAACAAAAACAATGAAAAAGAATCAAAATGAATTATTGCTTCATAGCGTAAAGCACGGCTCTCAGGAAAATATGAGTTCAGGAACTTATACCTGCTCAATGCACCCGGAAGTAAAATCAGACAAACCCGGCAAATGCCCCAAGTGTGGGATGGAATTAGTGAAACAAGATTAATTAAAACGGGCAACAGCGTTACTGAAGAACGGGCAACAGCGCATCTGAAGATAATTTTAAAAATAACAAAGATGAAAATTCAAAAAACAATTATTACAGTATTTGCTTCAATGCTTATGCTGGTATTATGTTTTACAGCAAGTAATTCTTTTGCACAAACTAAAACAAAGCATGCAATGATGAAAGATTGCTGTATGATGAAAGACGGTAAAATGATGGTAATGAAAAATGGTAAAACAATGCCAATGGAAAAAAACATGACCATGAAAAATGGTACAAAATGTATCACTACCGGCGAATGTACTATGAAAGACGGAAAAAAGATGATGATGAAAGAAGGCGACTGCATGGAAATGAGTGGAAAAATGGGTAAATGTTCGATGATGAATAAAAGCAAAAATATGGCAATGGTTTACACTTGCCCCATGCACCCGGAAGTTACGAGTGATAAAGCTGGTAAATGTCCAAAATGCGGAATGGATTTAGTAAAGAAAAATTAATTAATAACAATTAAAAAAATAAAAATTATGAAAAAAGCATTCTCGCTTTCAATCGTTACACTGGTAGTTATGAGTGTATTGCTCTCCTGCAATTCAAAACAATCGGCTGACGAGTACCTGAAAGACGATAACCAGCGAAAAGAAGTTGTAGTTGCAATTGCTAATCATCAGCCATATATGAGTGAAATGATGCAGCAAATGATGAACAGCGACAGTTGCAAACAAATGATGTCTGAAAATATGATGAGCAATCCCGGCATGATGAAAACAATGATGGGCGATATGATGAGCATGTGCAACAAAGATTCTTCCATGTGCAGTATGATGATGGGAAGTATGCAATCACAACCGAAGGTTATGGAATCAATGAAAGGAATGTGCGACATGGGCAACATGAAAATGGAACCGAAAAAAGATCAATAAATGCAACATCATTAAAAATAAACAATCATCATTCATTATTAAATATAAACAATCATGGAAAAATCAATTTCACATACTTACCATATCGGTGGCATGAGCTGCGGTGGCTGTGTTTCAACAGTTAAACAAAAATTATCCGGTGTGCCCGGTGTAACATCTGTAACAGTTGACTTGGGAAAGAAGGAAGCGGAAATCATTTCATCTGAGGAGATTAAAACAGATACGCTCCGAAGTGCTTTCAATAATACCCATTATACTATTTCAGAACTCAGAGCTTAAATAACTTCATTATGCTCATTAAGATAAATTAAATCAATCATTTATTCTCTAACAATTTAAAAACAAAAATTATGCACATGTACGAAGGTTATCATTTCTGGGGAATGCACCTGATTTGGTGGTTCATCTGGATTATTTTTCTTGTTTCATTATTCGGATGGTACACACCCACCCGGAAAAGAAAGTAAAGAAAACTAAAATTGGACGAAAAAATATAGAGAAGCGTTAAGCCAGGCGTTGATGCTGGATAATACTTCTGTAAACAATTAAATTAAAAATTTAAAATTAAAAAAATGGCAAACAAAACAGTATTAAAAAAAGACAGTACAAAAGAAAGTAAACCAGGTGTGAACCAGGTTAACAAAAAAAGTGTAGCACCCGGTAAAGTTGCTGATAAAAAGCTAAAGACAGCTCCGAAGAAGTCATCTGGTATCGTTCCTGACGCTGTGGGGCGAAGTGCAGTAAGTCAGGTAAAAGCAGGCTCTTCAAGAGATGTAAGAGGATCCAGCGGCTTGGCAAATACAGGAACTATTATTTCTTATGATTAATTGTGCCTGAGAAAAGAGAACGGGAAATCCCTTACACTAATACCCAATACAGCATTGCAGTACGCAGAGCTGAGACACCTTTATATTTTTTTGTAAAAAAAATATTCAGTAAAACGGGCAACAGCAAAACTGAAGAACAGGCAACAGTATTACTGAAGAAAAAATATATAATTAAATTAAATGAGTCACCAAAGATTTCAATCCTGCATTGATGCCTGTTTGGCATGTCCAGTAGTATGTAATCATTGTGCAACAGCATGTTTGCATGAGGACGATATTAAAGCACTTGTTCAGTGTATTCAGCTTGACAGACAATGTGCAACGGTTTGTTTTGCAGCAGCAGAACTGATGAGCATTGGCGGGGAACATGCAGCACATTTTTGCAATGAATGTGCAGAAATTTGTGATGCCTGTGCTATTGAATGTGAAAAACATTCAAACGAACATTGCAAAAAATGCGCAGAAGCTTGCCGCAAATGTGCAGAAGAATGCAGGGTTATGATTGCTGTAGCAGCATAATTAAATTTTGCTGTTCCGGTTTGCTGCGCAGAAACTCCATCTTAATAACAAATAAAGGACTATCAAATGACAAAAACTACCAGGGAAAAAATTACCACTAAGCGTAATAAATTAATCAAATGCCCTACCGGTATCAAAGGTTTTGACGAAATTACCGAAGGCGGGCTACCGCAAAATGGAACCACTTTAGTTTCCGGAAATGCCGGCTCCGGAAAAACGCTTTTTGGAGTTGATTTTCTAATTAAGGGTGCAACCGATTACAACGAGCCGGGAGTTCTCATGTCATTTGAAGAAACAGAAGATGAACTTTTTAAAAACGTTGCTTCTCTCAATATGGATTTGCCGGGCCTTGTTTCGCGGAAAAAGATTGTGCTCGAAAATGTTGTTTTAGATCGTAAAGACATCCAGGAAACCGACTTTAATTTGGAGGGAATATTCGTTCGTTTGGAAGAAGCCATTGATTCTATTGGTGTTAAACGTGTTGTTTTAGATTCGCTGGAATCTCTTTTTGCAGGCATTACAGATATTGGCATTCTTCGCCTGGAGATAAAAAGACTTTTTAGATGGCTTAAAGAAAAACAGGTAACAGCAATTGTTACGGGCGAGATGGCAAAAGAAGGTTCATATACCCGTCATGGCCTGGAGGAGTATATCTCCGATTGCATCATTCTGCTGGATAACAGGGTAAGAGACGAAATGGCGACCCGTAGAGTTCGTGTTATTAAATATCGGGGGTCAAGTCATGGTACAAGCGAATATCCATTTGTTATCAGTAGTGAAGGCCTTTCAGTAATTCCTATCACCTCAACAGGGCTTGAACAGCCGGGCACAAACAAGAAGGTTTCTACTGGCATTCCATCGTTAGATAAATTGTTCACGGGCGGTAAAGGTTTCACCAGGGGCAGCACTATACTCACTTCCGGCACCGCAGGCAGCGGAAAAACAAGTTTTGCGGGGGCTTTTGCATTGGAGAGTTGTAAACGTGGCGAACGATGTCTCTACTTCTCTTACGAAGAATCAGCAGGGCAACTTACTCAAAACATGAATTCTATCGGTATTGATTTTGCGCCCTGGATTGAAAAAGGCTTATTAAAGATTGTAGCGCTCAGGCCT
>JBBRCM010000101.1:0-14244 GCA_038204855.1 Chitinophagales bacterium | reverse complement strand
ATTTAAAATCCACCCAATCTCAACTTATCCAATCCGAAAAAATGGCATCCCTTGGCGAACTCACCGCAGGCATTGCACATGAAATTCAAAACCCCTTAAACTTTGTAAATAATTTTAGTGAAGTAAGTAATGAGTTAATTGATGAAATGACTATTGAATTAGACAAGGGCGATATTGAAGAAGCCAAAGCAATTGCATCAGATGTAAAACAAAATCTTGAAAAAATAAACCATCATGGCAAACGTGCTGATGCCATTGTAAAAGGTATGTTACAACACAGTCGCAGCAGCAGCGGTGTTAAAGAACCAACCGATATCAATGCTTTGTGCGATGAATACCTGCGCCTGTCTTATCATGGTCTTCGGGCAAAAGACAATTCATTTAATGCCACCATGAAAACTGATTTTGATGAGTCGCTTGAAAAAATCAATATTATTCCGCAGGATATTGGAAGAGTTGTTTTGAATTTATTAACGAATGCATTTTATGTGGTGGATGAAAAGAAAAAAGCCCCCCAACCCACTGAAGGGGGAGTTTACGACCCTACGGTTTCAATATCTACAAAAAAGATTGGTGATAAGATTGAAATAAAAGTAAGCGACAATGGCAACGGCATTCCGCCAAAAGTTTTGGATAAAATATTTCAACCCTTCTTTACTACCAAACCCACCGGGCAGGGAACGGGA
Organism: Chitinophagales bacterium; assembly: GCA_038204855.1. Classification (GTDB taxonomy): domain Bacteria; phylum Bacteroidota; class Bacteroidia; order Chitinophagales; family Chitinophagaceae; genus Ferruginibacter. The sequence goes on along the minus strand of JBBRCM010000101.1, from coordinate 13,558 downwards.
TTGGGTTTATCGTTGAGTTATGATATTGTAACCAAGGGGCATGGTGGGGAGTTGAAGGTGGAGACAAAAGAGGGAGAAGGATCTGAATTTATAATTGTATTGCCTGCGTAAATATTTGTGCAAAACCATCTGCATAAAAAGGGTAAAGAAAGCAAAAACCGGATGAGCACAAAAAGAGAGTAAAAATTAACTTACAGATTAAACAAAATATTTTATGGGTAATATTAAGCTGTTTGAACAGCAAAAAGTAAGAACACATTGGGATGAAGAACAACAGAAATGGTTTTTCTCCATTATTGATGTTATTGAAATACTTAGCGGCACCGACCGCAGCAGAAAGTATTGGAATGACCTGAAAACAAAGCTAAGAAAGGAAGGAAGCGAACTGTCCGAAAAAATCGGACAGTTGAAAATGCAGGCTGGCGATGGAAAATCAAGGCTTACTGATGTAGCCGATACCGAACAACTCCTCCGCCTAATCCAGTCTATTCCCTCTCCCAAAGCAGAACCCTTTAAACAATGGCTGGCAAAAACAGGCTATGAAAGAATGAAAGAAATTGCAGACCCAGAACAAGGCTTGGAAAGAGCAAGAGAAAACTGGCAAAAGCTAGGCCGTAGCGAAAAGTGGATACAGCAAAGAATGACCGGCCAGGAAACACGGAATAAACTAACCGATTACTGGCAAGAAAGCGGAGTAAAAAAGGGTGATGAGTTTGCTTACTTAACCAACATCATTCACACAGAATGGGCAGGGCTGACCGTAAAGCAGCATAAGAACTTAAAGGGTTTAAAATCTCAAAATTTAAGAGACCACATGAGTGAAGCAGAATTAATCTTCACCGCATTAGCAGAATTATCTACCAGGCAAATTGCAGAAACAGATAAAGCAAAAGGTGTAACACAAAACGCAGTTGCCGGAAAGAAAGGCGGCAAGATTGCAAAAGATGCAAGGCTTGCACTGGAAAATAAAACCGGAAGAAAAGTAATTACAGGGGAAAGCTTTTTACCGCCATCAAAACAAATAAAAAATTAAAGTAACAACTTATTTATAATGAAAAGATTTTTTTGCATATCTGCTATTCTGTTGTTGCCGCTCTTTTTAACAGCCCAACAAACCCTGCCTGATAGTTTGCGAAAAGCATTTCAAAAAGCCCCGAACGATTCAGTGAAATTTAAAATTTCCAGGTCCATCTACACATTTTATGAAGAAACTAATCGTGACTCTGCACTATATTATGCACAGCTTCGCTATTCAATAGCAAAAAAATATAACCGCAAGATTGAAGAAGCTTATTTGCAAGGTCAAATGGGTTATCAGCAAATTTACCTTGGCCGTTTTAGTGAAGCATTAACTAATTTGACAGAAGCCTTACAAACAGCTACAGATGCCAAAGATGCAGCTACCTGGGAACTCACCCCTTTCAATACTCCCGGTAAAAGTCGTCAAATTACTTTGTCCATGCTTAACCACATGTACAGCCACCTCAAATTGCAAACGGGCAGTCGTGAGAGCCTGCATTTCTTTAAAGAAGGAAGAAGAATTGGTAAGGAAATCGGCAATAACTTTCGGGTTACTGTTGGTGATATGGTTTTGGCTACCAATTATCTTATGTTGAATCAGCCAGATTCTGCTTTGATTTATGCCTTAGAAGGTGAAGAATATGGAACTCATGGAAGGGTTAACAAATACCTGGCCTATATCTGGTCTGTCATGGGAAATATTTACCGGCAAAAGGAAGTTGATTCATTAACGCTGTCTTATTACCAAAAGTCGCTGCGTACTGCAATACCAGAGGCGAACTTTACCGTTGTGGCAGGCGTATATGAAAGCCTTATCAACTACTATCAGTCAAAAAAGAATGCTGATTCAGTACTTTACTATGCCGCCAAAAATCTCGTCGTTGTAAAATCACTGGGCGCTGTTACTTCTTTTGTAGCAAGCGAAATAAACCTGGGTAAAGTTTATCAACATTTAGCCAGCGGATATTCAATGAAGATGAATACCGACAGTACCAACAAATACCTGCAACTTGCCATGACAGTAAAGGATAGTTTGACGGCTTTAAAACTCAACAGACTCTCAGCTTTTCAACGATTGACGCTGGATGAACAAATACGTTTGCAGAAACAAGAAAAGCAGCAAACAGATGCAGCTAATAAACGTAAGATGTACATTTTGTTTGCCGGTATTGGGTTTGCAGTATTTATCATTGTACTTGTTTACCGTAACAACCGGCAAAAACAAAAAGCCAATCTTGTTTTACAGGAGCAAAAGCAAAAAATAGAAACCACATTACAGGAATTAAAACAAACTCAAACTCAACTCATCCAATCAGAAAAAATGGCAAGCCTTGGAGAACTCACTGCAGGCATTGCCCATGAAATACAAAACCCGTTGAACTTTGTCAATAATTTTAGTGAGGTAAATAAAGAGTTAATAGGCGAACTAAAAGAAGAAATCAAAAAGGGAAATATCGAAGAAGTAAATGCATTAGCTGATGATATTGAAGCAAATGAAGAAAAAATTAACCATCACGGCAAACGTGCAGATGCCATTGTAAAAGGCATGTTGCAGCACAGCCGCAGCAGCAGTGGTGTAAAAGGACCCACCAATATCAATGCTTTGTGTGATGAATATTTACGATTGAGTTATCATGGCCTAAGGGCCAGGGATAAATCCTTCAACGCAACAATGAAAACCGATTTTGACAGGAGTATTGGTAAAATCAACATTATATCGCAAGATATTGGCAGGGTGGTATTGAACCTGTTGACCAACGCTTTTTACGTTGTAAATGAAAAGAAGCTGGCACAAGACCTGTCGGGTTTTAAAAACCCGACAGGTCTGAACACTTACGAGCCGACCGTTTCGATAAGCACAAAAAAAATGGCTGATCGGGTTGAGATCCGGGTGGCTGACAACGGCAACGGCATCCCTCAAAAAGTGATGGATAAAATCTTTCAACCTTTCTTCACCACCAAACCTACCGGACAAGGAACAGGTTTGGGTTTATCATTAAGTTATGATATTGTAAAAGCACATGGCGGGGAGTTGAAGGTGGAGACGAAAGAAGGTAAAGGAAGTGATTTTATTATTTCGTTGCCAGTAGTCTGAATCACGGATGATAAAGATTAAAAGATGACACTGATAAAGCGCATTAGTAAGAACGGTGAAATCCATAAATCCTTTAAATCAATGATTCAGATGAATAATGATATTGTAAAGGCGCATAATGGAGGATTGAATGTATAAACAAAAGAGGGAGAAGAATTAATATTTACCATTAATTTTAAAATACATACCAAAAAATGAAAAAATATTTATTCCTCTTAATTTGCTCATTAATTTCTGCACTCTCGCAATCACAAGTTACTAAGGCTAGTATTGATAGCGTGTCTCAGCTATACAGCGCCGCAAAAACCGATAGCAACAAGGTTAAGTTAGCTTTATCTTTATCTAATAGTTATGTCTCGCTCAATATAGATTCAGCTATAAAATATGCCAACGAAGCTGTTGAACTCGCTACAGGTTTAAACAATGAGAAACTGATATTAGGTGCGAAGTACGAACTGGCTGAAGCTTTGGCTGAAAGGGATATACCGGCAAGCATGAAAATATATTACGAAATACTTGAAAAGGCTTCCAAGGCTGATCAAAGGCTCGTAACCGCATATTGCTACAAGCAAATAGGTCTGCTTTATTTATATACCGGGAGTGATGAAAAGTATATTTACAATTTACGGCAAGCCAAGGATATTTTTTATTCGCTTGGAAATGCTAATGAAGTAAATAATTGTAACTCAGAAATCGGTGGGGTATTTTCTACTAATATGAGAGACTCAGCAAGGTACTATCTCAATCTTGTTGTAACCGATTCTTCGGCGTTGAATTCGGCATTCTACCAGTATTATTGGGGAAATACTGAATCTATTAGTAATCCTCAAAAAGCAAGGGCTCATTTTCTGAAGAGTCTTAAAATATCGGAGAAAAGAAATGATCTGCGTGGGTATAGTTTAGCGAGCCGTTGGTATTGTATTTTTCTTCAGAATCAAAATCAAATTGACTCAGCTATTGCGGTTGGCAAGGCCGGCCTTAATGCTGCGGACAAGCTGGGCTTTTTACGGGGAATTGTAAATAATAGCGAACAACTGCACAAAATTTATAACAGACTCGGTCAAACGGATAGCGCCTATAAATATCTCAGTATAAATGTAAAAGCAAAAGATGACTTGTTGGGTCAGGATAAGATTAACCAGATTCAACAGGCCACAATTGCCGAACAACAGCGGGCACAAAAACTCCAATTAGAAAAAGAAAAATTGCAATCCAGAATTCGCCTGTTCGGTACGAGTGGTATAGCTTTCATCTTGATGATATTCATGCTCTTCTTTTATCGCAATCAGCGAAAAACAAGAAAATCGAATGATCTACTTCTGATGAAAACCGAAGAAATAAACAAGAAGAACTCCGAGTTACAGGCATCTTATGAAAATCTGAAATCCACCCAATCCCAGCTCATTCAATCAGAAAAAATGGCCAGCCTTGGTGAACTTACTGCCGGCATTGCCCATGAAATTCAGAACCCATTGAACTTCGTTAATAATTTTTCGGAGGTGAACAAAGAATTGATTGGCGAGTTAAAAGAAGAAATCAAAAAAGGAAATATTGAGGATGTAAATGCATTAGCTGATGATATTGAAGCAAATGAAGAAAAAATTAACCATCATGGCAAACGTGCAGATGCCATTGTAAAAGGCATGTTGCAACACAGCCGCAGCAGCAGCGGTGTTAAAGAGCCAACAGATATTAATGCCCTGTGTGATGAATATTTACGGTTGAGTTATCATGGTTTAAGAGCAAAAGACAAATTATTTAATGCAACGATGAAAACTGATTTTGATACCAGTATCGGAAACATCAATATCATTCCGCAGGATATTGGAAGAGTTGTTCTGAATTTACTAACGAATGCATTTTATGTGGTGGATGAGAAAAAGAAAAACACCCCCCAACCCCCTGAAGGGAGAGTTTATGACCCTACGGTTTCAATATCTACAAAAAAGATAAATGACAAAGTAGAAATAAGAGTGAGTGATAATGGCAACGGCATCCCTCAAAAAATATTAGAAAAAATATTTCAACCATTTTTTACAACCAAACCCACCGGGCAAGGCACAGGATTAGGCTTGAGTTTGAGTTATGATATTGTAACAAAGGGGCATGAGGGGGAACTAAAGGTGGAGACGAAGGAGAGTGATGGGACGGCGTTTATTATTTTATTACCGAATAAATAATTATTCAATTTTGCAAACTTAAATAACTACCTACCATAATAAAAAATTAGTATATTTACTTGTGCTTTATTAAAACTAAAACGTGATTCCTAAATACAACTATTTAGTAAAAATTTTAAAATTATTTTTATGAAAGCGACAAAAACGATTCAACTAATCATAAGCTTATGGCTTATTATGAGTATTGCAGGAGGTTGTAACCAGCTTGCAAAAACAGAAGCAAAAAAAACACGGAATTTAATTACAATTTTGAGTGGTCCAATAACAGCAGCAGAGGCTAAAGCTTTACGTGCCAACTACACAAGCCCTGAGGACGTAGATGCTTTACATACAACAGATGATGAAGGAGATCCTGTTGTGCTCAAAGGCTTTGTCTTTGGAGCCGAAGATCTTAGAACAATCATGGATAAAAATGCTGCGTTGAAGCCCGGCGAGAAAGCAGATAGCGTAATTTTTTACTTCGGTAAGGATTTAGCTTCAAGCAAACCTAATATATCTAACTGGCATATAATTGCATATGGCATGTTAGGAAATCAATTACTTCAAACGTCATTGACTGGCGGTGAACCAACAATTATGGACAAAGCAGACCCCTGTCCGCCTTATTGTCCGAAATAATAACCGATAAATGTTTATAGATTTCTATCACTCGTTTTATTACAGCTTACTGATTATGGCATCTGTAATCAGTCTGCTGTTTTTTAAGCGTGCCGACAAAACATTCAAGTGGCTCGCTGTATTGATAATGCTAACATTGATCAGCGAACTAGTGGCAAAATATATTTCATTTTCTCTTCACCGTTCAAACGCTGTTGTTTACCATATTTTTACCCCGGTTGAATATTTTCTCTATGCCTGTATTTACAAAAACTTTCGACATTCCAAAAAATGGGATCGGATTTTAGTGGTAAGCATAGGTTTGTTGGTGGGCATAGAAATATTGAATACTATATTTTTTCAGCCTCTCCAAGCCTCGGATACGAATACTATGATTGTTGAAAGTGTGTTCCTTGTCTTTTTGTCATTGAACCTTTTTATCAAGATAAGCGAATCGCCTGTATACAAAAATCTGTTGAAAGAAGGGGTTTTTTGGTTCAATTGCGCTGTATTATGTTACTATTCATTCAATATACTCATTTGGGGTTTTCACAGTATCAAAGTTTACCAGTTAAAATATCCCCCCAGGATTATTTATGACATCAATTTACTCTTTAGCGGACTGCTTTACATATCTTATGTCACCTCTATTTTGTTGAATGCGGCGTACAAACGTAAATTTACAACTTCATATGAATGACCTTTCTAAAATAAACTCTGCTGATGTAATTGTATTCGTTATAGCCGGACTGATCGTTATCGGGCTTCTTTTTGGTTTTATCATGTATTTTATTTTCTCTTACCGGCATAAACAAAAAGATTATGAATTACTACAAACCCAAAAAGATGAAATTGACAGGCAAAAATTATTACTTGAAAAAACGCTTCGGGAGTTAAAACTCACACAAACCCAACTCATCCAATCTGAAAAGTTAGCTTCACTTGGCGAACTCACTGCAGGCATTGCGCATGAAATTCAGAACCCCCTGAACTTTGTAAATAATTTTAGCGAAGTAAGTAATGAGTTGCTTGAAGAGATGAAAACAGAGTTGGACAAAGGAGACATTGAAGAAGCAAAAGCCATTGCAGATGATGTAAAACAAAATCTTGAAAAAATAAATCATCATGGCAAACGGGCCGATGCCATTGTAAAAGGTATGCTGCAACACAGCCGCAGCAGCAGTGGTGTAAAAGAACCAACCGACATAAATGCATTGTGTGATGAATATTTGCGGCTCTCCTATCATGGCTTACGTGCAAAAGACAAATCGTTTAATGCAACAATAAAAACTGATTTTGATAATTCCATTGGCAATATCAATATCATTCCACAGGATATTGGAAGAGTGATTTTGAATTTATTGACGAATGCTTTTTATGTGGTTGATGAAAAAAAGAAGAGTGGAGTTGATGGATATGAACCTACTGTTACCATCGCAACCCGTTACATACAGCCCCCTTCAGGGGGTCGGGCTGTTGAAATAAAAGTCTCTGACAATGGGGGTGGCATTCCACAAAAAGCATTAGATAAAATCTTTCAACCATTCTTCACTACCAAACCTACGGGGCAGGGAACAGGATTGGGACTATCATTGAGTTATGATATTGTAACCAAAGGGCATGGTGGCGAATTAAAAGTGGAAACGAAAGAAGGGGACGGTACCACATTTATTATTATCTTACCCTCTTAAAACCAGCAAATGAAAATATTAGTAGTAGATGATGAAAAGGATGTACAGGTTCTGTTTGAACAAAGGTTTCGCAAAGAAATAAAAAGCGGGGAAATGGAACTGGCATTCGCCTTCTCGGGCGAGGAAGCCCTGCTGTTTATGAATGACCATGAACACGAAGCAGTATTGATCCTTTCTGATATCAATATGCCAGGCATGAGCGGGCTTGAATTATTGCAGCACATTAAAGAAAAATACGAAAAACCACCACCGGTGGTAATGATGATAACCGCATACGGCGACGATGAAAATTATAACCATGCCATGAAACTGGGCGCAGATGATTTTTTAACCAAGCCTGTTGATTTTACTTCGTTAAAGGAAAAATTAAAAACCAGAATAGCATGACAAAAATATTGGTAGCTGATGATGAGGCAGATCTGGAAACCCTTATCAGGCAGAAATTCCGTCAGAAAATCAGGGAACATCAATATGAGTTTATTTTTGCCATAAACGGCAAAGATGCCCTCGACAAAATGTTGCTGAACCCTGATGTAGATATTGTATTAAGCGATATCAATATGCCCGAAATGGATGGGCTTACACTACTCACAAGGCTTAACGAATCCTGTCCGCTTACAAAAACGGTAATGGTATCAGCTTACGGCGATATGGATAATATAAGAGTGGCTATGAACCGCGGTGCTTTCGACTTTGTAACCAAGCCTGTAAATTTTGAGGACCTGGAACTTACCATGGAAAAAACGATCAAACACGTACAGCAGGTAAGAGAAACATTAAAGGCCATCAAGGAAAATAATATTCTTAAGATGTATGTGGATGAGAACGTACTAAGCTTTATGGGCAGTAGGGAATTTGAAACTTCGCTGCTGGAAAATGAAACCGTAGAAGCCACAGTGGTATTTATTGATATCTGCAGTTTTACTTCCATCAGCGAAAAAGAAACACCGGATACCGTTGTTCAACTCTTAAATAAATATTTTGATGTGATGGTGAAGGAGATTATTGAACAAAATGGCATCATCGATAAATTTATCGGCGACTGTGTGATGGCTGTATTTAAAGGTGATTATCATTTAGACCGTGCCATTGATGCCAGCCTTGCCATCAGGAACCGGATCACCGCCCTTCCATCGGAAAATAATTTTTCGCCAAAAGTATCTATAGGTATCAACAGCGGAGAAATGATCTCGGGCAATATCGGATCAGCCACCTTGCGCAGGCTCGACTATACCGTTATTGGCGACAGCGTAAACATTGCACAGCGCCTTCAATCTGCTGCTGATGCCAACCAGATCGTTATTTCAGCAACCTGTTACGAAAAAGTAAAACAATCTTTTAATTGTAAGGAAATAGGCACTGCCAGTCTTAAAAATAAATTGGAAGAAGTGCTTTTGTATGAAGTATTGAATTAAGTGATTCTTAAAAAATTTCCTATGCAGTACGATAAAGTGTATTCGTTCATGGTAAACAAACTGGAAACCGGTTTACCTAATTACATCATTTATCACAATGCACCCCATACCATAAGCGTAATTAGTGCTGCAGAACAATTGGGTAAAAGCGAAAATATTTCAAGCGAAGATCTTGTACTGTTGAAAACGGCTGCACTGTTTCACGATGCTGGTTTTTTACAACATCATGATGATCATGAAGAATTTTCCTGTAAAATAGCCACTAAATACCTTCCCGATTTTAGCTACACACCCGAACAGATTGAGCGTATCTGTGAAATGATAAGGGCAACTAAAATTCCCCAATCACCTGTCAACCAGCTTTCAAAAATACTTTGCGATGCCGACCTGCATTACCTCGGTGGCGAACACTATCTTGCCAATGCAGAAAAACTGTTTACCGAGTATAAAAAACTAGGCTCTTTAAAAACTCAGGCAGAGTGGGACCTTCAGCAGGCGGAGTTCTTATCTAACCACCGGTATTTTACTGATACCGCCATTAACCTGTATGATCAACAAAAGAAAAACACACTTGCAGAAATTGAAACAAGGATAGCGTCAACCATGGCCGTTAACCAGGGTCATAAAGCCGGCGAATTAGTACAGGATATTTTTTTTATACTGTTAGGCATATTACTATCCAGTGCGGCAATCAATTTTTTCCTGTTGCCAAACCAGCTTATTGATGGCGGCATTACCGGTATTTATCTTTTGATACAAGGCACGCATCATGTTTCTTCTTTACTTATCATTGCTTTAAACCTGCCTTTCATCATACTCAGTTACTTTACTGTTAGCAAACGATTTGCTATCTGGACGTTTGTATGCATAGTGCTGCTGGGGCTCTGTTTGTTTTTTCTACACAATATTCACGTCAATGTTTTTTCAAATGATAAATTACTTATGTCGGTTTTTGGAGGCGTATTCCTGGGTATTGGTATAGGCCTGGTAATGCGTGCCGGCGCTGCATTAGATGGACTGGAAGTGCTGGCACTATATACTTTAAAGCGTACATCATTTACCATTACAGAGATTATCCTTGCCATTAATATTATTATTTTCAGCATCGCTGCTTATGTCTTTAGTATTGAAACTGCCTTGTACTCCATACTTACCTACTTTGCGGCCACACGTTGTATTGACTATGTGGTAGAAGGGATACAGGCTTATACAGGAGTTACGATCATTTCCGGAAAAAGTGAAGTGATCAAATACCAACTGGTTAATAACCTCGGCAGAGGCATCACCATTTACAAAGGCGAAAGAGGTTTCCTTCCCGGAAAATTTGAAGTGAGTAGCGATTGTGATATCATCTTTACGGTAATTAACCGGCTTGAGCTTAGAAAACTAAAAAATCTCGTCTATAAATCCGACCCAAGGGCTTTTGTTTTTGCCAGTACCATTAAAGAAGCGTCGGGAGGAATTATCAAGCGCAGGCATAAACATTAAAAACCTGCTGCAAAGTTTTTTTATGGGCATTTTTTTCTCGGCCGAACCCTAAAGCCGTAATTCCCTTTCTGTTATAATAGATTAAAAAAGGGCTGTCCTTTTGAGACAGCCCCGTATCAATAACCATCATCGTGTCGGTCATTGATGAAATAAACTATAGAGAAATATTCAAGGCGGCAGCTACTTCATAATAATTGTTCCAGTTAATATTAAGGCTTTGATAAGTAGTTTTTGAAATAACGATATAACGGAACCTGTAATTTTGGAATGGAGTAGCAACAGGCATCAGGGTATGATCATCTGCATTATAGATAGAAATACTGAAAGACGCAGGGCCCATCCAAAAGTTCATATCCAGGTTTTGAGTAGAAGTGCTTACAACGCCCGGTATCCGATAGTAGTTGTTATTATTGCTCCCCTGGATTTTTACATAAGCCAGCGCTTCATCAGTCACTGGGTTGTATGTGATTGCCGGATTGATTGTGTGCTCAGCTAATTGGAAAACAAACCTGGGTGTACTTGATGGCCATACCTCATTAAAGGGCAGGTTTAACCAATCACTGCTGATACTTTTTACCAGCGATGTTATGGTGGTGGGCGATGTTGTGGCCGGGATCGTTGATTCCTGTAAAGCTTCTTTTTGGCAGGAAAACAATGTTGCTGCAAAAAAAACAAATAAAGCGGAAGTGATGATTTTTTTCATGATGATAGTTTTTTGTGATGATTAATGATTTGATAAGACAAAACTATCCCGCCAGGCGAGCCATTACAACAGCCTGTTGGTAAATGCTATAGATGCTTTTATAAGTGATTGAACTGAATCATAAGTGAACATCTTTTGATGGGCCGGCAAGTGAGGGAAGTAAAGCGCTATCTGTTTAGATAAATTAAATTGGAGGTCGCAATTTGCGACCTCCAATTAATAGAAATATTATATTTACAAAAACAAGTTGAATGGCAAAGAAAGAATTGCAAAATTTGGTAACAGAGCAAAAAATATTAAATCGTATTTATGTTGTGAGAGGCGAAAAAATAATGCTTGACAGAGACTTAGCCGAACTGTTTGGAATAGGTACGAGGGTATTAAAACAAGCTGTTAAAAGAAACATGGATCGGTTCCCTAAAGATTTTATGTTCGTAATGACGGGTAAGGAAATAGACGGGATGGTATCACAAAATGTGATACCATCAAAAAGTTATTTTGGCGGTGCGGCACCCTTTTGTTTTACCGAGCAGGGCGTAACCATGTTGTCGTGTATTTTAAACAGTAAAACTGCCATTGAAGTGAATTTAAGAGTGGTTAGGGTTTTTGTAAAGGTGAGGGAGTACGCACTTACCCACAAAGAAATTTTGTTACAGCTTATCAAACTTGAAAAAGAAGTAAAAGGAAACAGCAAAGACATTGAGAATATTTTTATGGTACTAAAAGAGTTATTAGCAAAAGAAAGTAAACCTGCTCCCAGAAATAAAATAGGATTTAAGCAGTACGATTAACTTGTCCCGCATTTTAATCAGGAAGTCTGGCAGAAAAAAAATAGTTCGTTGAGTCAGGGTGCTATCCCTCATTTTCAGGCGGAGTGTCCATGAAACTGTAAATCCTTTACTGATAGGCACGTACATGGCTGTATTAAAAACAGCAATTGCGACGTGTAAAAAAAGCCCCGATAAAATATCAGAGCTTTACATTATAACTAATAAAAAGTCAACCTTCTTTAATGCAGTTAACAATTTCCAATAAATACCATGGTATAGGCAAAATTGGTTGTAATAACAGAGTTATTTAAACAAAGGGTAATGCTTTGTCCCATGTTTAAAACCACAGTCCTAACTTCATTGTTTAGGTTTGTATATGTTAACCTGTATTCCACTATACCCCAATTTGTTTCGGTATTGGTAATTACAAATTGTTGGGGAGTAATAGGGGCTGGTGGGCCGGGATTTAGTTTGGCCTGAGAAACGCTGTGTTGCTGGGGAGCCGGAGTTGGTTCAATTTTAGAACAACTGGTGAAAGTAAAGAAAGATGCTGCGGCGATGATGAGTAACTTTTTCATAATTTTTTTTACCCGTTTTTTTCGGTAGGCAACCGTTTTGGTTAATTTTTTATTTGTTTCAAAAAAGAAAAGAGCTTATAAATCATTTTGATAACACAAACCTATAAAACAGATCAGGCGCTTAAAACAAGCTATTGGTAAGTGAAATGAAATGGTTGATATGTGATGAGCGTGCGGGATAACTGATTCAGTGCCGGGGAATAAAAAATCATTTTAGATCCTGTTTACCGGTTTATGATACAGGAAGAGATTGTATTTCAATTTGCTGTGTCAGGCATGTTGAAAAGACATTTTTGTATCGCCTGCGAAAGGATTACAAACAAACACTTTACCATATTGATAAGGAAGTAATAAATTAAGTGTAGATTTAGAATAGTATATCTCCCCTTAAATAATATCACTTATCTGTTGAGGGCTGCAGTTATTCCCCAAAGGACATCAGTTACCAAAAGGATGCCCCATAATCCCTGCTAATTTTATATTTACAGGAAAATCAGTTTATGCTTAAACGGTTTATACTATATGGTATCCTGCTTTGCAGCCTTTGCCCTGTTGGTTTGGTGGCACAGACAGTTATGTACAAAATTGAGTTGCTGCAAAAAATTTTGAAGACAGCCAGAGAAGACAACAATAAGGTTAACACCCTGAATGCGTTAGGCATACAGCAATGTTACCATGCCAATTATACAGAGGCGTTGGCAAGCGGCAACACGACCCTGCTGCTGGCGCAAAAAATAAAATATAAAAAAGGAATGGCGGATGCCTATACCAATATCGGGCAAAGCAATCAATTGATTGGGAATTATGCCGAAGGGCTGAAAAATTTCCAGGCCGCCTTTAAAATATATGAGGAGATAAATGATAAGAAAGGCCTTTCCGCTTCCTACAATAATATCGGGCAAACTTATTCTTACTATGCCAACTATCCCGAAGCCATGAAGAATTACCAGGCTTCATTAAAGATAAGGGAAGCTATAAGAGACCGGGAGGGAATTGCAGATTCATACTATTATATCGCAGG
>JBBRCM010000100.1:0-14270 GCA_038204855.1 Chitinophagales bacterium | reverse complement strand
ATCATCAGTATGCCTGATACCGCGTTTTCCTATAAAAGGATTGGTTCCTTCGCCAGGTTTAAAAGTGCCCAGTCCGGCGGTATTAAAACTGCATTCGCTGTAATTGCTGATATGCCCGCCGCCGGCATTAAAAATGGCTGAGCGTACATTTTCAGCAAATTCAACCGGTACAAAAGTGTACAACTTTTTTAGTGTATCATTTTTGGGTTGCAGTATGCGGCGGTTAATCAGCCCCAATTTATCGGCAATGGCCGCATTTACACCGTGCAGCACATTATCCAGATTGGTATGAATGGCATAAATGGCAATATCATTTTTTATGGCAGCAATAATGGTTTGCTCCACATAATTTTTGCCGGTGATCTTTCTCAGTCCGCCAAAAATGATGGGATGATGGCCTACAATAAGGTTGCATTTTTTTTCAATGGCTTCCTGCACCACAGTTTCGGTTGCATCTAATGTAGTGATGATGCCGCTGCAAAGCCAGTTGCTGTTGCCGGTAAGCAGGCCTGCATTATCATAGCTTTCCTGCAGGGATGGCGGTGCTGCTGACTCTAAAACTGATATGATTTCCTGAATTTTCATGTTATGAATTGATACGAAGTTGTATGCGGTGATGTTTATAATTTGCAACAGTGTATTTTATCCTTTCAATTTTTCAACCAAATCAACATACTCCTGCATGCTTTCGTCGCTGGTTTTGCCTTTTAATGCAGACCATGCATCGTACTTGGCTTTGTTTACAAAATCAAAAGGATTGGAGGGTGCTTCGCCACTTATATCGCCTTCGGTTGATTGTTTGTACAAAGAATAAAGCTGCAGCAGCGTTTCGTTGCTTGGCTTTTCTGATAAGGATTTGCTATCGGCTGTTGCCTGCGCAAAGTGTGCTTTTATATCCATGGCATTTATTTGCGAATTTAGGGTAAAGCAAATAAACGGTCCTTTTTTCAGCTTGCCTTTATTTGTTTTAAGTTGAGGTAACAATAAAGCCGGGTTTTACCCGGCTTTATTGCATGCTTTACATCGGTTTATTACCGGTGCAATGGATTATCTACTTTTATAAATCGTTATTTCCACCCTGCGGTTTAGCCAGTCCTGGTGTGTGTCATATGGCCTTGATGAACCGTAAAAAGCCGTCTTCATCCTGCTTTTTGCAATACCATAGCTCTGTAAATAATCCCTGGCAACATTGGCACGGTCCTGCGATATCATCAGGTTGTATTTTTCCAGACCAAAGTTATCTGCATGGCCATCAATAGTTATCATCAGCGTTTTATCTGCCTTTAACTGGTTTACGAGCTGGCCAAGAATTGCAAACGCTTCGCTGGTAATATTCGCTTTGTCAAAATCAAACCTGATAAAATAAGTCATTGAATCGCCAGATGAACGAATGAGTTTACCACCATCCAGTATCTGCATCGGACAGCCGTTATTGGCGGCGGTTCCTGCAGCATCAGGACACTTATCATCCTTATCCAAAATACCATCGCCATCACTGTCTGCAGGGCCTGCAGGGCAGCCAGCATTATCTTTTGTACCCTTTACATCCGGGCAATTATCTTCATCGTCATTAACACCATCGCCATCTGTATCTTTTGCGGGGCAGCCATTATTCTTTATGGAACCTTTTACAAGCGGGCATTTATCATCCTTATCAGCAACACCATCGCCATCGGTATCAGGACAACCATTTACTGTGCCTTTAACATCAACGCATAAATCGAACATATCCAAAACACCATCGCCATCGGTATCCTTATCAGTATTAACGTTAGGCTTTGTTGCTGTATCTTTCTTAGGCTCATTTTTAGCTGTATCGGCAGCAGGTATCTCGGCTTTAGGCTCAACCTTTTTAGCCTTTTTATGCTGGCCAAAACCAAGAGAGTAAAACATAAAATCATCCTTTATCCCGTCTGTAAGCGCCATTTTCCATTGGGCCTGTATAAACAAATAGGCACCGCTGTTGAAATGAAACTGCAAACCAACACCTACGGGAGCGTATACAACCAGTTGTCTTCCAAAATAGCCAGCACCAACACCTGCAGTTAAGAATGGATTAATGGCACGGTTTTCTTTAAAAGCTTTTGCATGTAATAACAGATCAAGCTGGGGGGTAAAAGAGGCCTTTCCCACACTGTCACCTTTTACATAATATGCAGGAAAATTTGAAAAAGTGCCTGCAAAATTACCCGACCAATCAAAATGCGAACCCAGGCCTTTCCAGTAACTTACGCCAAAACCAAAGGAGCTGTTACCCGATTTGAACAGGCCTTTGCGGTTAAAAGCATAACTGATTGACGAATCCTTTACTGCCTTAACAAAGCCATAATCGGAGTAATTAGCACTGAAAGAAAGCATTCCTTTCTTCTTATCGGCCTTATTTGTTGCTTTTTTTTGCCCGTATACAAGGGTTGAGCTAAGACAAAGTAACAGGGCTATTTTAAAAAATCTAGGGTGCATGCAGTTAGTGTTTTACGAGTTTGAATGGGTGATAACAGGCCTTGGTATCAAGTTTAAGCTATTAAACCTCAATGCAATGTAAAAATATATCCTTACATACACAATTTTTATATAGAAAATGTAGTTTATTACCTGGTAGAAATGCCTGTTTTTTATCCATTTATCCATCATCCGTAAATCCTACTTCACTATGCCTATGTTTACCAAAGCCATACTCAGGCAGAGTTATGTAGTATTTATTCTACTGATCTCCTTTAATTTTAGCAGCAAAAGTCAGGTCACCGCAAATTTTTCGGCATCTCCAACATCGGGCTGTACTCCACAGGTTATTAATTTCACCGATCTGTCAACAGGTAACCCTATTTACTGGAGGTGGGAGTTAGGAAATGGCACTACTTCCTTTTTACAAAATCCGTCAGGTACCTATTTTACTCCGGGGCAATATACCGTTAAGTTGGTTGTCGAGGATGGTTTGGGCAACAAGGATTCTATAACCAAAACACAATACATAAACATCTTTCCTATTCCGGTTGTAAATTTTTCGGGAACGCCCCTGTCCGGTTGCGTGCCTTTAACCGTACAATTTACCGATTTAAGTACGGCAGCCGGATCCTCCATTACCGCCTGGCTATGGGATTTTGGTGATGGCACTACGGGCACTATAAAAAATCCTGTACATACATACTCCGCAGCCGGCAATTACAATGTTACGCTGCGGGCTACAACCATATCGGGCTGTTCAAAAACATTATCCAAAAACAACTATATACATGCAAGCAATGGCGTAACGGCGGTATTTACCAATACAACGCCCACGGGTTGCAGTTTGCCGGTTACCATCGTATTTACCAATACCTCATCGGGGCCGGGCACATTATCTTACCTGTGGAATTTTGGAGATGGGTTCACCTCTACTTTACAAAACCCTTCGCATATCTACAATACACAAGGCAGTTTTACTGTAAGCCTGCGGGTTACCAGCAGCACAGGTTGTATTACCACGTTAGTAAGGCCCAACGCTGTTGTTATTAATTTTATACAGGCCGCATTTACCAGTATGCCAAGCACCTGTCTAAATGATCCTATAAGCTTTACAAACACTTCTACCCCTGTACCCACGTCTGTTTTTTGGGACTTCGGAGATGGAACCAATTCAACAACACTGAGCCCGGTAAAAACTTATAGTACCACCGGAACGTACGCCGTTAAAATGCTTGCGCACCTGGGTGCCTGCGTTGATTCCACAACAACATTCATTAATGTGTATCCAAAACCCACGGCTGCATTTTCTGCCATAAACAGAAATGCCTGCCAGCCTCCGTTAACAGTAAATTTTTCAAATACCAGTACAGCACCTGCAAATTATTTATGGGATTTTGGAGATGGTTTTACATCAGCTTCACAAAACCCATCACATACTTATAACACATACGGGTCGTTTACTGTAAAACTAATTGTAACCAATTTTGTGGGCTGCAGCGATTCGGTTGTATTAACTGATTATGTAAAAATATTACCACCGCAGGCAAACATCAATAATTTACCGCAGAGTAATTGCTCGCCACTGACCTGGACGTTTACTGCAACGATAAATTCACCCGACCCGGTTGTAAGTTATTTCTGGGATCTTGGAGATGGCACTACATCTACCTTACCAAATCCAACAAACACATACCTAACAGGCAGCTATAATATTAAGCTGATTGTAACCACGCTGGGAGGCTGTACAGATACTGTTTTGGTATCCGCAGGTATAATCGCCGATGATAAACCCGTTGCAAATTTTTCTGCAAACCCACGGGATGTGTGTGCCAAGTATGATGTGAATTTTTCGGATCTGTCAACCGGAAACATAACGCAATGGCTGTGGAGCTTTGGAGACGGTGGAACTTCTACCGCACAAAATCCTGCTCATCATTATCAGGATACCGGTTATTTTACCATAAGGCTGATTGTGTGGAATAACAATTGCCCCGATACGCTGATACTGACAGACTATGTACATATCAGTCCGCCTATTGCAAGTTTTGCACCGTCTTTTGATTGTGCTGCACCAAAAACAATCACGTTTACCGATCATTCCATTGGCCCTAATGAATGGCATTGGGATTTTGGAGATGGTATTACATCAACATCGCAAAATAATATTCATACCTATGCAAGTACCGGCACTTATTCCATAAAATTATTGGTTATCAACTATGCTTCCGGCTGCGATGACAGCACCACACAAACAATCAGGATTGTGGATGAAGTGGCCAATTTTAATGCCACAGATACAGTAATATGCCGCAACACTTCCACCACTTTTAATGCCATTGGAAACACACCCGGCACCATCAGTAATTACGAATGGGATTTTGGTGATTCGCAAACCGGCACTGGTGCCAGCATAACACACACATACGTTAATGCGGGTTTGTACACGGTACAATTGATCATTACAGACATCTCGGGTTGTAAAGACACGCTGGTAAAATTTCAGTACATACGTATTGACGGGCCTGTTGCTGCATTTAGCATTCCTAATGGCGGAAGCTGCTCGAACAACAGTTTTACTTTTGTTGACAGTTCAACCACTGATGGCATTCATCCCATTATAACATGGGTATGGAATTTTGGTGATGGCACAATACAGACTTTTACTGCACCTCCCTTCACGCATTTTTACACAACATCGGGCTCATATAATGTTACCTTAAAAACCATTGATGCAGTTGGCTGTTCGGATAGCACATTAAATACACACAGCATTATAATATCACACCCAGTGGCTGCTTTCACACAATCAGATACCATTGTTTGCCCGTTGATTGATATTACTTTTACCAATTCATCAACAGGCCCAGCGCTTACTTATTTATGGAATTTTGGTGATGGAGTTACAGATACCGCAACAAGCCCCATACATAATTATACAACTGAAGGAAACTACACCGTAAAGCTTTTAATTACCGACCAATATGGTTGCCGCGATTCCGTGAACCAGGTTATACATGTGGCACCGCCGCATGCCAGCTTTACAGTTTCAGATACATTAAGTACCTGTCCGCCGTTGATTGCAAACTTTACCAACACATCAATAAATAGTTATGATGCAACCTGGGATTTTGGTGATGGCAATACCTCTTCTTCCGCCAATCCAATTCATATTTACAATACGCCGGGTACTTTTTTTGCAAAATTATTTGTGAACGGGCCGGGTAATAACTGTTTTGATTCGGTGATACAAAGAATAGTTGTAAGAGGCCCTATCGGTACTTTTAGTTATGCGCCTTTAAATGGCTGCAGCCCGCTCACAGTAAACTTTACAGCCATATCACTCAATCATCCTGCATACGTATGGGATTTTAATGATGGCTCAATAATAAACACACCGGATTCAACCATATCATACACCTATACTATACCTGGTGCTTATTTACCTAAAATGATTTTGGTAGATGCTGGTGGATGCCAGGTACCTATTGAAGGTGTTGATACGATCAATGTATATGGTGTAAAGACAAAATTTGGATTTGATGGCCTTCCACGTTGCAACCTGGGAACAGTACAGTTTTCGGACTCTTCAATCATTAATGATATTTCATCTACCTATGCCTGGGAATTTGGAGATGGTGGAACTTCTGCTCTGCAAAACCCATCGCATTTTTATGCAGCTGTCGGCCAATATTTTCCGCAATTAATTGTAGTAACAAACAGGGGTTGCAGAGATACAGCTACATTACCGGTACCTATAAAAATTGTAGCATCGCCGCAGGCAGATTTCACCAATGCTATCAGTGCCTGTACACCGGTTAATGCCGGCTTCAGTGCATTTTTAAGTGTGGCCGATACTTCTGCAATGAGCTGGAACTGGCAGCTTGGAAACGGAAATACTTCAACCCTGCAAACCACGCCTGCGCAAACTTATACAGCAGCACAGATTTATAATGTTGAATTAATTGCTACCAACAGCAGCGGCTGTAAAGACACGGTGAATAAAAGTTTTGAAGTGTATGCAATACCGGTTATTGATGCCGGGCCAAATGTACAGATATGCAGAGGCACTCCAAAACAATTAAATCCAAATGGTGGTGCCACTTATGTGTGGAGCCCGGCAAACGGCCTGAGCTGTACAAACTGCACCAGCCCAATGGCTTCGCCCAACTTTAATCAAAAATACCTGGTAACCGGTTCATCCGTTTATGGATGTAAAAATATTGATTCGCTCAACGTAACAGTGATACAGCCATTTTTAATGGATAATAAAAGAGATGATACCATTTGCGTAGGTAGTTCAGTAAGATTATTTGCATCGGGCGCTAACAGTTATGAGTGGTCACCTTCTGCAGGTTTAAATAATATTACATCTTCGTTACCGCTTGCCAGCCCCCGAACCACCACCAGGTACCGCGTAATTGGCAGCGATGCATACGGATGTTTTAAAGACACCGGTTATACCACTATCAAAGTGTATCCCATTCCCCAGGTAGATGCAGGAAAAGATATAACCATGAAAAATGGTGCGCCACCATTAACCATAACACCAACTATTTCAACGGATGTTACCAATACTTATTGGTTAACAGCACCCGGCGTTCTTTACAGCAATGCTCCATCTGTTACCGTACAACCAAAAGCAACCACGGAATATACAGTAGAAGTGAGAAACCCCGGAGGCTGTAAAGCAACCGATAAGGTAACCGTGTATGTACTTTGTGATGGTGCCAATATTTTTATACCCAATACTTTTTCGCCTAACGGCAGTGGCGCAAATGATATTTTTTATCCTAGAGGATCGGGCTTATTCAGCATAAAACTGTTGCGCATTTTTAACCGCTGGGGCGAAGTGGTTTTTGAAAAAATGAATTTCTCTCCCAATGATCCAGGTGCAGGATGGGATGGAACTGTAAAAGGTAAAAAAGTAAACAGCGATGTTTTTGTTTACACAGCAGAAGTGGTTTGCGAAAACAATACATCAATCATATTAAACGGAAATGTTGCATTATTAAGATAAGAAATAACACCCCTGAATTTTGAGGCAGCGCTAAATTAATACCGACTCACATGAAAATAAATTTAAAAAATATCATCTTTCAAACAGCAGTGATGCTGCTTTGCACCATATGCGCTAATGCACAGGATATACATTTTTCACAATTTTTTGAAACGCCTTTATTAAGAAACCCATCGCTGGCCGGTATTTTTAAAGGAGATGTACGGGCACAAATGGTTTACCGCAGCCAGTGGAATAATGTTACAGATGCTTACCGTACCGGGTCTTTTAATGTTGAATTTAAAAAACCAATTGGTAAGGGTGATGATTTTTTAACGATTGGAGGGCAAGTTTTATACGACAGGGCCGGCACCATTGCAATGACTTCTACACATATATTGCCGGTATTGAACTATCAAAAATCGTTGAGTACAGACAGAAATATGTATCTCTCGCTGGGGTTTATGGGTGGCCTTGTGCAGCGAAAAATAGATCAGAGCAAAATTACAACCAACAGCCAGTTTAACGGAACTGAATACGATCCAAATTTAAGCAACGGCGAAAATTTTGGCAAGACTTCGTACTCATACTTAGATGCCAGTGTGGGTATGAGTTTTAATACACAGATTGGCGAAAACGCAAACAATAATATTTATGCAGGGCTGGCTTATCAACACTTTAATAAATCAAATAAAATTTCTTTTTACGGCAATATTGACCTCGAAATGAAACCCAAATGGGTTGGCTCACTTGGCATAAGAATGAACGTAAGCGAAGAATCTTATTTCACTTTATATGGCGACTACAGCAAACAGGAAAGTTACCAGGAAACCGTGGCCGGATTTCTTTATAGTTACCGGCTTGGAGACCCTGAAGACCCGAGATATGTTTTGCACGTTGGCAGTATGCTGCGTTTAAAAGACGCATTGATACCGGTAGTAAAGCTTGACATTGGCCACATGGCCGTTTCCGTCAGCTACGATGTAAATACTTCTCAATTAAGAAATGCCAGTTACGGTCGAGGTGGCTTTGAACTAGCTTTAGGCTACCAAAATTTCAATAATAAAGATAATAGCACAAGAGATGCAGTAAGATGTCCTGTATTTTAGAACGGCATAAATAATTGCATTCTGCAGGCACAGGACTTAATTCGGAAGAGCCCATTAACCATTCAATATATTTTCTACTTTTTTTATTTCTACGAGCCTTGGTGCACACTACAGGACAAATGCCAAACCCTTTATTAAATGATTTGAAAAAATTTATAGAATTGATGAGTAAATAAAGCACTTGCGATCATTCAATTAAGGCCCTTTCTCAACAAGTCGGATAATGGAAGTAGCTGCTGTTGCTGCTGCACTCTATTGGCTCCTTTACCGCCTCCAAATAATTCCTTTTCTACCTTGTCCGTTTTTTGTCCGGTACCTGTCAGAAAAAGCGTCCTCAGAAATGCTGTTGAATATCCAAAAGAAAGGATATTACATCATTGAAATGCAAAATTGTACTTAAAAATGTCAGTGTTTAATTTTAAAAAAAAACTCAAACTTTGACTATAAAATTGTACTTGGACTCGAACGGTTATCGCAGGTCTTTAGAATTTTCCTTTGGGAAAAAGCCAAAGAATACAGCCTCAGCCCTATTCAAATTCAATTAATGATTTTTATCCGGCATCATTCACAAGACAAATCAACAATAAGTTACTTAGCACAGGAATTTAACTTTACCAAGCCAACAATTAGTGATGCCATAAAAGTTTTGGAACAGAAAAATTTAATAAAAAAGAATACCGACTGCAAGGACACCAGAAGTTATAGAATTCAACTAACTGAACAAGGCAAAAAGGAAGTCTTTGAAACGGAAAATTTTGCAAATCCATCAGCAATCATTATTTCAAAATCTACCCAACCCGACAAATTGGTTTTGTGGGAGAATATCAGCAACTTAATTACCCAATTAAATAATGTAGAAGTAATTAGTGTTCGAAGAACTTGTTTCAATTGCAAGCATTACGCTGTTAAAGGAAAGACGCATTTTGTAATTTACTTGACCAAAAATTAAAGCCCGAGGACATAAGGATTGACTGCGAAGAATTTGAAACAATGTAATCCGATAAAATACCATGACAGTGACCGAAAAAAGAGCGAACAGCTAACATGGAGTTTAGGCTCTCCCAAGGACTAAAACACCAAGTCCGCTTCAACTGATAAAACAAAGGCGAATAACTAAACTCAACACATAAAACACAGTCATCTTATCCAACTGTGGATAACATAAAAAAGAGTCAACCTAAATCAGGACGAAACAAAGCTGAATAAAACCTCTAATGTCAATAGAAAACATACCTGAAATCTACATTAAGGACAAACAAGTAAGTCCAGATTTATTTGTCTATGATTTTAAAATGACCAATGATGTTTTTAAAAGCAAGGTCAATTTAGGTATGAATATGTTTAGCTTTTTACAAGTTGGAAAAAAGCAAGTACACTTTGCTGGAACATCGATTGCGGTCAATAAAGACCAATCGTTGTTGCTAAAAAAAGGAAATTGGCTATGGACGGAGTTATTAGATACAGATGCGATTTATTTCTGTAAGCTCTTCTTTTTTTCTGAAAAAATACTAAAAGAATTTTTAGAAACCCATACTAAAAACCAAGAGATAGTACCAAATGAAATACCTTATTTCGTCATTAGAAATGACGCATATATCACATCCTATTTAAATTCACTATCCACAATAAGCAATGCCCCTGCAATCTTTATGGAAAAACTACTTTCCGTAAAGTTTGAAGAATTGATGCTTTATCTTCTGCAGAAATATGGAAGAAAATTTGAATTATATCTGCATTCTTTTAATAAAAAATGAAACTTCAGCTTTTAAAAAAATTATTGAGAGCAAAATATATTCCAATTTAAAATTAGCAGAAATTTCGTTTTTGTGCAATATGAGTTTATCTACTTTTAAGCGTCATTTTATTAGTACGTATAAAGTTTCTCCTGGAAAATAGCTACAAGATAAACGACTTCAAAAAGCAAAAGAAATTTTAGGACAAGGCGATTTAAAACCATCAGACATCTATTTAGATTTTGGGTATAACAACCTTTCTAACTTTAGTATAGCCTTTAAAAATAAATTTGGAATCAGTCCAAGTGAATCGCCCTCGTAATTTTTTCATTTACTTTTCATTTTCAAAACTTGACCTTTTTTCATAAGTCATTGAACTGTTTGGTAACCCGTGATATGAGCTCTAATGGTACATTTGCATCATAATTAAAAACAGTAAATTATGAACATTACATTAGCACAAGCGGAAAAAATTATTTCGGTAGCAAAAGAAAAAGCTACTGCATTAGACACAAAAATGAACATTGCCATTGTGGATGCAGGAGCAAATTTAGTAGCATTTGGTCGTATGGATGGAGCTTGGTTAGGCTCCCTTGACATTTTTATTAAAAAAGCGAAAACGGCTCGATATTTTGACATGAACACAGGAATTATTGGAGAATTATCTCAACCCGGTGGTTCTTTATATAATATCGAACATTCTAACAACGGACTAATTACTTTTCCGGGTGGCATCCCAATTAAAAATGAACAAGGCGAAATTATTGGAGCTACTGGAGTAAGTGGAAGTGCAGTAGAAAATGACCATGCAGTGGCAGAAGCCGGAGCATAAGCAATCTAAAAAACAAACTAATATTTTTTTCAAGAGGGTAATTAGTTTTAATTACCCTCTTTCCAGGCTGGCAAATTATTGCTGTAAAACTTTTTCTGTGAAGGTATTTCAGTCTCCTCTGTTATATCACCAATAAATAAGTTATTTTTTCCGGCTGTATACTTCATCCCGTCAGGTACGCCAATCCATTATTTACACCTTCGTATAAATCAGTAATCCTTTTTTTACTGCACATTTCTTTGAACTGGTTCCTGATGGGTTTAAAATCATCATGAAACGGACAGGGGTGCTTTTCTGAACATTTGCTTAACCCGAGGCCACACTGATCAAATACTTCTTTGCCATCAATCGCTTCAACCACTTTAAGTATGTATTGGTTTTTCTGCTTTGCAGATATATAAAACCCCCCGTTAGGGCCTTTTGCACTTTTAATGATATCCTCTTTAACTAGCTTTTGCAAAAGTTTTCCTACTGTGTGTTCATTTTCATTTATGTACTCAGCAATTTCCTTAATACCGGATTTTTCACCAGAATCAAATTTTGAACCAATAAAAATAACTGCTTTAATAGAAGCTTTACATCCCAGACTTAACATAACTACAAGTTTAAAAATTCTTTCCCTTCTTCCGAAATCATTTCATGATTCCATGCTGGATCAAATGTTAAATCCACCTCAATAATATCATCATTAAATATATTTTGCAATGCATTTTTCACTCCATCCGTAATAGCTTCGCCCATGGGGCAAAATTGTGTTGTCAATGTCATACTACAAAATACTTTTTTACCCTGTTCATCAAAATCTATCTGGTATATCAAACCCAGGTCAACAACATTAAGGCCAATTTCAGGATCCATCACATTTTGAAGGGCAGCCAGTGCCACCGTGCATTTGATATTATTATTGGTAATTACATTCATAACTGCTCCGGTTTATGCATAAATACTTTCAGCACATTCCAATTATACAAAACGGCTGTTAACAATAAGAAAATTGCACCTGTCTTTAGCAACATAGTGGTGCCTAATAAAATTCCTGTTGCAAATAATATAAACCCCGAAATATAAATAATTGCAATTGCTTTAAAAATACTGCTATTGAATAAATCTTTAGGGTTAGGCGTTTTACCCAAGCCCGAGCGGTGATGATAAACTTTGTTCCATACAATAAAGGGAAGTGTTTTAAAAGTCATGCCCAGGATGATGGCGGTTATCCATCCAAAAAAAATAATAAACCCATAAGAAAGGATAAGGTTTAATTGCTCTCTGGATACACTGATTAAAAATACAATTACAATTATTAAAAGCAACACCGGAAGCAGCAGCATTAACACAGAAAGCAAGGATAATTTTATTTGTTCATCTACCTGTTTTCTAATTCTTTGTTGGTAAGCACAATAGCAATAGTAAATAAACAGGCCTATGGCAATGAATATAGTTATCACCGGAATGAACAGTAAGGCTTCGCTGCCCGGATAAAGAAATAATGCCACAAATAAAAGTAATGCCGAATTTATTAATCCATATATCCATCGCAGCAATTTAACGTTGCTGTATTTTGAAATTAAAAACATCGGTATAAGGCGGGAAGCTATACCCATTATCAACAATAAAAACCAGCCAATAATACCGGCATGTGCATGTAAAGTAAGATAATGTAAAGAACCTTTCGGCAATATCAGTTTTGTAAAATTATACACTTGTGCCAAACCTAAAATAGTAGTTAAAAACAACCATATCGTCGCAGTAAAAACAAACACCGCATGGATACTTTCATTTTTACTTTTCGCCATGCTGATGGCTATATTAATTAGATAGGAAAGTATTGCCAGTACCACAAACCATCCTCCAAATTGTGCAGGCCAACCCATATCAAATATATTGAAACCGTAAACCAGCAAGGGTATTCCAATAGCGGCAAGTATGAAGGAAGTGTATGCCAATATATTGCTGTATAGTTTTGATTCAATTAAAACCGGCACTAACTGGTGGCTTGCTCCCAGAATAATCATTGTACCCCAACCCAACGTCATGATATGCGTAATGGCTAAAATTTGCGGTTGAAAATAATGGCCGGTAAAAGCTTCGGTTGAAGTAAGTAAAAAAATAGTGGCTGTTAAAAATGATATTGCAGCATATAAATAAAACGGCAATACTACTTTATAAGAAGTGTTTTTTACGGTTGTATTTGTGGCAGAAGCAACCATGTTATGTTCTGAATATTAAAAGATATACTTCGCCATCAGCCACTTCTTTAATACGATAATCAAATTTTCGTTCCGTTAGTTCGGGCAACAAAAAAACCGGAATTCGTTTGTGAATCACATACAATGCTTTTTCATCCGGTAATTTTTCAAGCGCATCCAGAATGGTAAGCATAGGTAGGGGCATTTCCAGCTGGCGCACATCAACCGTTTCCATTTTATCTGTAAACCGTTGCAGCATTTCGTCCCATCCTTCTCCTGCTTTGCTGGTGTCTGCTTCTTTAATTGGAGTAGCCTGGCTTTTATGAAAAAATGTATGGACCAGGTTATCATTAACGGTTTCGGAGTATGATTCAAAACCCTGCTTTTCCAATAACAGTATAAGTGGAACGGGTTCAAAACTGTTTATTAATTTTAATACCTGCCCAGGCTGCAATTGCTTTACCGCCTTCATTATTAAATTCAGCGGATCTTTTCCTGATTCTATTTCAGCACGAACATCTAACTCAACAATATCAGCTACAGTAATATTTTGTACAAATTCCGGAACCTGTTTTTGCTCTGTACTGTCATCTGCAATAATATTTTTATCAATAGTAAAACCCAGTGGCTCCAGTTTTTTAAAAAAATCATTAGCTGTACATCCTCCTACTTTACTTGCCATATTGATGGAAGTACGGGCGGCCATCAGCTTGCGTAAAAGTGGGTTGCGGAGTTTATTGAACTTAGGCGATATACTGATGACGGCTTCCAGTGCATCGGGGCTTTCTTTTAACAGCGTGGCGATCTTTGTATTGGCATTGATTGTTTTCATTATCGGCAATTTGTTTCTTAAGTTTTCTATTTTATAGTAGCAGGCTTTGCAATTTGCTTCATCAAATTATCATCCCATTTGCCTTCTACTTTTACCTGGGCTACGGCACCAAAAGTAAATGCCTCAATTAAATTATGATT